>JANTGQ010000179.1 GCA_024762845.1 Nitratifractor sp.
TTATATCGCCGGCATCGAGTGTAGTGTAGTTAATATCTTTGCTATCTAGAAACTCTTTGGTCTTTATGCAGTGTGGGCAGCTTTTTGATGCAATTAAGTAGAGACCATCTTTGGCTATTAGATTCTTGTTTTTGGGAATAGAGAGTATAGAAAACGCCACAAAGATAGCAATTACCACAGGGATAAACGAGACAAATATCCGTCTGTTGGCAATAAATAGGATAATGAGTAAAAAGCTGTAAACACCAAGGCAGAATTTGCAAAGTTCAGGGTTTAAATTAAGCTGAGAAGCGATAAGCAGTGACTCAAAGGCAACCATAGCAGCTGCGGTAATGGTATAGAGGGTATCTGCTTTTACTACAGCCAAAACTACAAGCACAAGTGCCCCTACAACACCCAGGTAGTTGAGGTATAGAGAGTTAAATTTTAGTAAATCACCTGCAAGGGCGCACCCTGTACTTGAGCAGAGTTCTATATTGTTTATCTTTAATACTGTCTCAGTTACGATATATAGCCCTAAAAGAAGGGGGAGAGTAATTTTTAATTTTCTGCTCATCACTGCTCCTTATTTGTCGTTTATAGAGTCTGCAATCTCTTTTGCTTTTGCTTTTGCAATCTCTACGTCGTTGTCGATTGTGAGTGCAACAGCCAGGCGTCTGCCTTTATGGCTTTCGGGTTTGCCAAATACGCGTACAAAGCTTTTATCGGTAAAGGCGCTCTCTGGTACCTCTACGATTGGGTTTGTAGACTCATTTTTAGCTTTATATGCCCCACTCGCACCCGGGGAGTAGAAAGTGTAGTTTAGCGGCAAATTGAGCACGGCTCTTAGATGCAGGGCAAATTCGCTCTGGCTTTGGGTTATAAGCGTAACCATACCTGTATCGTGTGGGCGGGGGCTTAGTTCGCTAAAGTATACTTCGTCATCTTTGACAAAAAACTCTACACCAAATATTCCGCGACCACCTAAACCATTGGTAACAGCTTTGGCTATCTCTTGGGCAGACTGCAAGGCTTTTTGGCTCATAGGCATTGGCTGCCAAGAGAGAACATAGTCTCCATCTTGCTGGATATGCCCGATTGGTTCACAGTAGATTGTCTCTTTATCATTTCTGGCAGTTAGTAGAGTAATTTCGTAATCAAATTTTATAAACTCCTCTACAATCAGCTCACTTGCATCGCCGCGTGCCTCTTGCGCAATTTCGAAAGATTTCTCTATATCTGCTGGAGTTTTGGCAATAGATTGTCCATGACCAGAGCTGCTCATTACCGGTTTTATTACACATGGAAAACCGATTTTCTTTGCAGCCTCTTTAAGCTGGTCTAAACTCTTTACAAAAAAGTATTTACTGGTTTTTACCCCCAACTCTTCGGCAGCAAACTGGCGGATGTTTTTGCGGTTCATCGTTTTATTGACCGCCTCGGCATTTGGGATAACATGAAAGCCAAGCTCTTGGGCATCAAAAAGTGCCTCTATGCTGATTGCCTCTACCTCTGGTAGAATGTAGCTGGGTTTGTAGCGTTTTATTACCTCTAAAAGTGCCTCTCTATCTTGCATATCTACAACAACTGCTTCGTTTGCAACAAGCTGTGCGGGCGCGTAGTCGTATTTATCTACGGCAATTACCTCTATTCCTAAACGCTGCGCCTCTATAGCAACCTCTTTACCAAGCTCTCCGGAACCTAAAAGCATTATAGATGTAGCACCATCTTTAAGGGGTGTTGTAAAGTTCATAGTCTATACCTTAATATAATTTTTATAAGGATTTTAGCGAAAAAAAGTTAATACTGAGTTAGTGAAATTTTTTGTTATGTAGTGTGGGGCAGAGCCCCAAAAGAGTTACAGTCTAGATTCGTATCTTCTAAGCATGTAAAGCTTTTTAAGAATTTTCTTTCTGTTAGCAATCTTCTCTTTTTTACGAGTCTCGGCTGGCTTTTCAAAGTGCTGGCGAGCACGAGCTTCTGTTACAATTAGGTTTCTGTCGCATTGTCTTTTGAATTTGCGGTAAGCATCATCAAAGTTGTCTCTTGGACTTACTAAAATTCCTGGCATATGTTACAACACCCCCTTCCATCTCAAATTTTGCACACTGCATAGAGAAATTGGTTGCAATTATACAGATTTTAGATTAAAATAAGGGTAATAAAACTTAGCAAAAGGTAGAAAAAATGCAAAAGCTCTTTAGAGATTGTTACGATTTGGATAAAAAATGTTATGACAAATATGGATTAAGCGAAGATATACTTATGGAGCATGCAGCCACCGCTATGGAGCAGGTAATTCGCAATAAGTTCGAGAGTGGAAGCTCTGTTTTAATCGTCTGCGGCAGCGGTAATAACGGAGCAGATGGGACAACCCTGGCACGGCTTTTATATAGCGACTATAAAGTGAGGCTCTTTATACCTTTTGGTGCCAAGTCGGAGATGGCGCAGTTGCAGATGCAAAGAGCAAAGATGCTTGGAGTATCGCCGGTAAAAAAGTTAAAAGAGTCAGATATTATTGTGGATGCACTTTTTGGTGCAGGCTTAAACAGAGAGCTTAACAGCCAAAGTATCGATATAATAGATACTTTAAACAGCTTTGAAGGGTATAAAATTGCATGCGATATACCAAGCGGATTAAGCAAAGAGGGAAGCCCCTCTCCCGTTGCATTTAGAGCAGATTGTACGGTTACTATGGGTGCACTTAAAGAGGCTCTCTTTTTAGATGCAGCAAAAGATTATGTGGGAGATGTTGAGGTGGCAAACCTTGGGATTAGCCGTGATTTATACGAAGGAGAGAGCAGTACCTATCTTTTGGAGAAGAGCGACTTTAGGGCTCCATTTAGAGAGAAAAAAGATTGTCATAAAGGGAGTTTTGGGCATGTGGCTGTTTTTGCAGGTGAAAAGGAGGGAGCAGCAATAATTGCCGCGATGGCGGCAACTCGCTTTGGAGCAGGCTTAACAACAGTAGTAAACAATAGAGATTTTGTTATCCCTCCATATTTGATGCATGCAAATAGTGTACCAAAAAATGCAACAGCTATAGCAATAGGTATGGGGCTTGGAAATTGCTTTGATGATGAGATTTTTACCAAAGAGGTAATTAAAAGCAGTGCTCCAATAGTGTTAGATGCCGATGCGCTTAGT
>JANTGQ010000180.1 GCA_024762845.1 Nitratifractor sp.
TATTAGAATTTTATCTTTATAACTGTTAATACTTTTATCTTTCTCTTGTAGTGTTGTATTGGTCTCATTGAGAAGGTTTTGCAATATTATAACTTTCCCATTGAGCTTGTCTATCTTACTGTTTCTCGCAAGCAGAAGCTGATTGAGTTTTTTTAGCTCATTGCTTTTTAGCTCCAGAGCATCTTTTGTTACTGCCAATACCTCTTTGCTCTTTTGGAGTTTACCCTCTCTATCATCCAAGAGCGCTTTAAGTTGATTTATCTCATCTTCTTTCAACTTAATTTTTTTAATCTGCTCTTTTATCTGGACACTCTGCTGCTGTGCTCTACTCTCCTCTTTTTGCAACTCTTGTGCAGTCTTTTCTAGCACTTTAGAAGTCTTTTCTAGTGACTTCTCTTTCTCATGCAAATGTTCACGAAGAATTGTAGATTTTGAGACAATGGCACCTATTAAAAGTATAAAGACAAAGAGCAACCCCGCCATTAAATCTGCATAGGAGATCCAGAAGTTACTCTCGTTACTGCTATTTTTTTGCTGAAACACCCTAGCCTCTTTTTATATGTTTTACAATTACAGCCATCTCTTCAATATGCCTTACAGACTCAGCAAGTTTAGTGTCTATTTTATCCAGTGCATTATCTAAGCCGTTATCAAAGCTTAAAAGTAAGTTTTGCAACTCTTTGGCACTTTTGTTAAACTCATGTAAATTCTGTTCGAGCAATACTTTAGACTCTACAGCAGAGTTGGCACTATCAACTTTTGATACAGTTTTAGCAAGCTCGGCAGCACTCTGCTTAAGAGTACTTTCAATGTTAGCTAGCCCACTATTTGTTGTTGCGATAATTTTCTCGTAACTCTCGAGATGCTCTTTATTAATACTTTTGATAAAATCTAAATTAAATGTACTTTTGAGTGTATTTATAAACTCATTCTCCATCAGTGCTTTTTGGTTATATTTAAATTTCAAAAGCTCTTTTTGGCTCCAAATATGGTTTTGGTATAAGTCTTCTAAAGAGAGTGTTAGAGACTCTATTTTAGATAATCCAAGTCTCTCAAAAAAAGTCCAAAGGAGCGAGAGAAAAATACCAAAGATAGATGCATAAAAAGCTGTTCCTACACCTGCTAGCAGCTTCGATATCTCACCATCAAGCTCTTTAGAACTACTTACGGTAAAGTCTGGCATGGAAAGCGCAATTGCTATAAAAGTACCTAGAATACCCAGCATTGGAAATGTACTAGAAGCAATTCTAGCAAAATTGTCGTTACGTACGTTTTTAAAGTAGTCTTCTAAAAAATCTCGAACACTCAGTACAGATTTTGTCTTTCCATCTATTGTTAAGGCTGTCTTTTCTAGTGTATTTTCCAGCTCATTTCGCGTAATTGCAAATTGGCTTCTAATTTTACACACAGCTACCATTGCATTATGTGGGATAAAAAGCAGAAAGATAAAATAGATTACAACGGTAATATAGAATGTATGAATGTTAATATGGACTACACTCAAGTAGCCAAAAAAGTTTAATCCTAAAAAAAGAATAAATAGCGTTGGTAACAGTGCTATTAGGAGAAACCTGCCTATGCAGAGGCTACTAAACTCTCGTGTCCTGTTCATATATCTTACTCCTCAGTTTTTAACAACTATTGTAGCTAAAAAGAGTAAAATAAACAAACAAATTACGAAGTCATTATACTATATGGTCTCTCAATTTTTTGAACAAGAGCAGCTACACTCATTGCTCTCCCTTCTCGTGCAAACTCTTTTCCAGCTAAATAGACAATTGTCGTAGGAATAGAGAAAACGCTAAACTCTGCAGCTATATCTCTACTCTCTTGTGCATTAATAAATATTTGTTCAATCTTAGGAAAATGCTCTTGAAAACTCTCCATAATTTTTGGCTTTAAAACATCGCAAACAGCGCAATTCTCACCCCAAAAATATAACATTACACCATCTTTGGTATCGATTAACTCTTTTATCTCATTTAAAGTCATCACTATCCTTATATAAAACTTGGTGCATCATTGGCAAAAAGTATTAGATCACCCGGTTTAGTAGTCTCTGCCAAAAAGCCTTCGAAATTTGATTTATCCTGTAAGAGTATCAATTTACTTTTCTCAACATATTTTTTAAAAATTTCAACATTTAAACTACCTGTAACTACAACAATATCAAAGACTTCGTTTGCTCTCTTAGCGACTTCTTCATTTAGTTTCTCGTCGACCTCTACAAGTCCAGGAGTTATGGCTACTTTACGACCTTCATAGCTTGATGCAAGCTCAAAAGAGGAGAGCATACCATCGATATTGCCATTAAAGCTATCATCAATTATAACTTTGCCACCAGCCTCAATTTTTTGCAATCTATGTTCAACCGGCTGCAGTGTTTGCAGAGCTACTTTAATCTGCTCTTGGTTAAGCCCCAGCTCTTTAGCAACTTTAATTGCTGCAGCCAAATTAACTGCATTAAAGTCTCCAAGAACATTGGCACAGTAGTAGTTGTCATCCAGACTAAAACATACACCATCAAGATTTGATTTTAAATCTTTTATATCGTGCCCAAAGAGCTCAACTTTAGGATTTGTTGTTTTCACCTTTGCACTAATATGCACCCACGCATGTTTTAGGCGATTACTTTTAATAATCTCCATCTTGGTATTACGAATACGCTCTAATGATTTAAAGTACTCAATGTGTGCTGGTCCAATAGTACCAACAACTGCGTAGTGTGGATTAACCAGAGTTGTAATATCATAGATATCTCCAACCTCTCTTGCTCCCATCTCTACAACATAAACCTCCGCATCTTTTGGCAAATCGACATTAATATCTTTTACAATACCCCCAAGCGTATTGACAGAGCGGGGAGTTGCATAGACATTATATTTTTGTGAGAGTAGATGGGTTATAAAGTTTTTCATACTGGTTTTACCATAACTAGCAGTTACACCTACTACTATCAAATCCTCTCTTTGTGCCAATTTCTCTTCGGCTGCTCTTTTAAACCCGTTAAAAAGTATCTGCTCTACTATAATAGACCCCACCCATGCAACAATTAAAGGAGCAAAGAGCAGGGTCATTTTAGTTGTAAAAAAAGTTAGTAGTGCTGCAATTGCTAGAAGGGTAA
>JANTGQ010000181.1 GCA_024762845.1 Nitratifractor sp.
GCTTTTGTTGTACCAAATATTATCGGTGCCGGAGACAAAGCAAAAAGAGATTTGGTCTGCTCTCAAATGAGCTCAACAGCGAGTGCACTCGATATGTTTAAGATGGATAACGGTATGTACCCCGATACAGAAGAGGGTCTTAAGGCACTTGTGGCAAACCCAGACCCCGACAAATACCCGGCATACTCAACCAAACCATATATGAAGCGTGTTCCAAAAGACTCTTGGGGTCAACCGATTCAGTACATTAAAAATGGCGACAACTTTGACCTAGTAAGCTTTGGACCCGACAGAAAAGAGGGAGGAAGCGGCGATAATGCCGATATAAAATACTCTCAATGCAACAAATAGAGAAACAACTGCATAAAAACTTTAGCAATAGAGAAAAGGTAAAAGTAGCGCACATGAACAACCGTTCTGCTTTTACGCTTATCGAACTTCTTCTTGCTATATTTATCGTCTCACTCTTTGCTTATATAGTCTTTGCAACACCACAAAGTTACCAAAAGCCTAAAGAGAGAGTAACAGTTTCTAATTTACCAAGCTATTTTCAAAAAAATCTGCATGGAGACGGCGAGTTGGTTTGTATAAACAAGTGTAAAGAGTGCTACTACCTTAGCGGCAGCTCCAAACCACAAAGTGCCCCAATTCCGATACCACTGGATGTAATTGACCAATATACACTCGACAGAAACGGCAACCCCCAAAAACTTGACCTTGGTCGCTACAAAGACAGCAGAGTCTGTATGCGTTTTCGCCACTATAAAAATGGCTCAATATCACAAATGATACTTGAACTCAAAGAGAAAACACTCTTTATCCCATCCTACTTTGGAGAAGGAAAAAGTTTCGACTCCGTAGACCAAGCAGCCTCTTGGTGGCTGGAAGATACGCAAAATGGAATCAAAAGTAAAGGAGAGTGGTATTGAGTTCTCTAAAGAGCAAGCCGGGCAGAGATGGTTTTACTATCATCGAAATTATTATATCTGTAATAATTATTGCAATTACAACCCTCACGCTTGCAAAAATCACTAAACAAAACAGTACAATGGTCGACTACGTTACCAACCGCTTAAAAAATGAGCTAAGCAATACACTCTTTTTGCACCCCGACGCCTTTAACTACGACAAGAGCACAAAAGATGCCTACACAATACTCGCCTCAATGAAGATAAAAAACGATAAAACCAAGGCGTATCTCAAGACTCTAAAGAGAAAAATCTACACAGAGGATGATATTCCAACTCAAAAGATGATTATCCCGGTAACTTTAAAAGCTATAATGCTGCAGAGCTCTTTCTCTACAAGATTCTACAGAGTTGAACCATAACTATCTATTTGCGTTTATCCAATCTATAACTTCCTGAGCCGTTCCGCCACCTGGGAGCTTGCTGACTAATTGACCATTCTTAAAAAGTGCAAGTGTCGGCAAACCGTACTTTAGCCCAAAGCTGCTCTCAACATCATCTACCTTATCTACATTAAGCTCCAAAAAGTGTACACTTTTACCTAGAGCTCTTTTTGCTCTATTATACTCCGGCTTAAATGCAGCGCAATTTCCACACCACGGTGCCCAGTAGTCTACAACAGTAATCCCTGGCTTTGCTATCTCTTTTGGATAGTTTTTCAGCGTAACAGCGCGTGCATCCACAGCAGCAGTGACAACTACTGCAAAGAGTAAATATAAAAATAGTTTTCTCATCTATTGCCTTTTTGAACTATTATAACCAATATTTTCTAAACTGCACCCTGCTCTATCATCGACTTTGCGACCTTTTTAAAGCCCGCAATATTGGCACCTACTATCAAATTACCTTCACTATTATACTCTTTAGCAGTATCAGAGACTCTCTTGTAGATATCTTTCATTATCTGATGCAGTTTAATATTGACTGTTTCAAAATTCCACTGCGACATAGAAGCATTTTGGCTCATCTCAAGCTGAGAAGTCGCAACACCACCGGCATTTGCAGCCTTTGCAGGCGAGAAGTAGACACCATTTTCCAAAAGATACTCTATTGCATCTGGTGTTGTCGGCATGTTTGCCCCTTCATTCACCAAGATACATCCATTTTTAACCAACTCTTTGGCATCAACAAGTGTCAACTCATTCTGTGTAGCACTCGGAAACGCCACATCACACGGTATATGCCATATAGCATGACCACCTTTTGGATAGTGTGCAACATCAATATACTTCGCATCAGGATGAATTTTTGCATAGCTCTTTAACGACTCTCTATTTATCTCTTTTACAGCTTTCAAAGAGGCTATATCTATACCTGCTGCGTGGTAGATAGTCCCCTGCGAATCACTACAGGCAACCGGCTTTGCACCCATATGAAGCAGCTGTTCAATTGTATAAATTGCCACATTCCCAGAACCCGAAACTGTACATACTTTTCCCTCCAGCGAGTTACCATAACTCTCAAGGTGCTCCTGTGCAAAGTAGACAGAGCCATACCCTGTTGCCTCTTTCCTTGCCAAAGAACCGCCCCATTCAACACCTTTGCCTGTAAGCGCCCCGTTAAACTCACCGGTAATCTTTTTGTACTGCCCAAAGAGATACCCAATCTCCCTGGCACCTACCCCAATATCGCCGGCAGGCACATCATGGTTGTAACCAATATGTTTATAGAGTTCCGACATAAAAGCCTGGCAAAAGCGCATTATCTCTCCATCGCTCTTCCCCTTAGGGTCAAAGTTGCTTCCACCCTTTGCCCCACCAATCTGCAACCCCGTCAAGGCATTTTTAAATATCTGCTCAAAACCTAAAAACTTCACCGTCCCTAAATTAACGGTAGGGTGGAATCGAAGCCCCCCTTTATAGGGACCAATTGCCGAGTTAAACTGCACTCTATATCCAAGTTTTGTCTCTACTTTATTAGCGTCATTCAACCAGTTGACCCGAAAAATAACTGTTCTCTCCGGCACAACAATACGCTCCAAAATATTATTATCAAAATATTTACTCTCACACTCAAGCAACGGCTTTATAGACTCCAATACCTCCTGCGCCGCCTGATAAAACTCCGTCTGCCCCGGAGAACACATTTTGATATCATTTAAGATATACTCAACCCTCTCATCAACCATAGCCCTCACTCCTTTAGCAAAATATAG
>JANTGQ010000182.1 GCA_024762845.1 Nitratifractor sp.
GGCTATTCACTTAAAGGCAGTAGAGAGAGGGGCTTCTATTGTACGTTGCCACGATGTTAAAGAGCATAAGCAGGCTATTGCTGTGCAGAGTGCAATTTTGTAGATTTAATGGCATTGGAGGTGCCCTTCAATGCCATTAAGCTAAGAGTTTTTGGATTCTTCGCTACGCTCAGAATGACAGAAATTAGTCGTCCTGAGGCAAAGCCGAAGGAATTTCTTTCCTTAGCTTAATGGCAATGGAGGTGCCCTTTTATAATATTTTTGTGGTGCAATAGTGTAAAACACTATATTTTACCCATAAGAAAAAGATTTAACAAACTATTAAGTGATTATTTGTAATAATCAAATATGTTTAAAAAGTTCATTACCTATCTATTTTTTCTTACTATTGCAACTGTTATAACTATGATTACTATAGATTTATATATTAGTAGTCAAGCAGAAGGTAAAATTTATACATCTGTAAAAAAAGTGCCTCATCGTGGGGTTGCACTGCTGCTAGGGACTGCGAAATATGTAAGCCGTGGAAAAATTAACTACTTCTACAAATACCGAATTGATGCTGCTATTGCGCTTTTTCGGGCAAAAAAGATTGATGCAATTTTAGTCTCTGGCGATAATGCAACAAGATACTATAATGAACCCTTAAGAATGCGTAGAGATTTAATAAAAAGAGGTATTCCAAAGAGTAAAATTTATCTCGATTTTGCCGGTTTTAGGACGCTCGACTCAATACAGAGAGCAACTAAAGTTTTTGGACTCAAAAAATATACTATAATATCGCAAAAGTTTCACCTTGAGCGGGCACTCTTTTTGGCGCGCAATTTAGGTGTAGATGCAATAGGGTTTGCGGCAAAAGATTTTAAAGGGACAAAAGCTGCGATGCGGATGCTCTTTCGCGAGTATGCAGCACGTGTAAAAGCCTTTTTGGATATCTATATACTGCACACAAGCCCAAAGTTTATTGGTAAGTATGAAAAAATAAAAATAAAAGAGAATAGAGAGTGATTCAAAACGAAAAAGAGTATAAAGAGGCAGTAAAAAAGCTAAAAGTTTGGGCAGATGCCTACTATATCGATGATAATCCGATTGTAACAGATGAAGAGTATGACAATCTCTATCATGAGGTAAAAGCTTTTGAGGAGGCGCATAAAGAGTTAATAGACTATAGCTCTCCGACACAAAGAGTTGGTGCACCGCTGAAAGAGGGTTTTGTAAAAGCGAAACACCCTAGCAGAATGTGGAGTATGGAGGATGTTTTTGACGAGAGCGAACTGATAGCGTGGCTTGAGCGTGTAAATAAGATAGAGTCGGTTGAACGCTACTATATAGAACCAAAATTTGATGGTGCAAGCCTGAACCTTATCTATGATGACGGAAAGCTATTGCGTGCAATAACACGAGGTAATGGTGTTGAGGGTGAAGATGTCACAAATAATGCAAAAGCGATAAACTCTGTTCGTTTAGAGATAGAGTATAAGGGATTTATTGAGATTCGCGGTGAAGTACTGATGAGCTACAAAGAGTTTGAGCGGCTCAATAGTGAACGGCTCGATAGTGGGGAACAATTGTTCGCGAACCCTAGAAATGCTGCTGCCGGAAGTTTGCGGCAGCTTGACCCGGCAATTGTTGCAAAACGAAATCTGCTCTTTATGCCGTGGGGTGTGGGGGTAAACAGCCTCGATTTTACTTACTTGAGTGATATGATGGATTTTGTCTACAACCTGGGATTTAAAGAGCCTCCGCTTAGAGAGGTTGTAACATCTGTTGCACAGATTGAGACTATTTACAAAAAACTTATAGAGATGCGCCCAAAACTGGAGATTATGCTTGATGGCATGGTGGTAAAGGTAGACTCTTTGCAAAAGCAGGAGAAGCTTGGCTTTACACAAAAGGCACCGAGATGGCAGGTTGCCTATAAGTTCCCGGCAATTGAGAAGCAGACAAAGATTGTCGATGTAGTATTGCAAGTTGGAAGAACGGGTGTAGTAACACCGGTAGCAAAGCTTGAGCCTGTAAATATAGAGGGTGTAGTAGTTGAGAGAGCAACACTTAATAACTTTGATTTTATCGATAAGCTAGGTGTAAAGATAGGGGATGTCGTTACGCTAATTCGTAGTGGGGATGTGATACCAAAAATTATTCGCGTACTGCCAGAGTATCGTGATGGTGATGAGATAACCATTGAACATCCAACCAAGTGCCCTTCGTGCGGGAGTGAGCTGTTGGATGAGGGGGCGCTGATTAAGTGTCAAAACCTTTCGTGCCCGGCAAGAGTCGTAAATAATATTATCCACTTTAGCTCCAAAGGGTGTATGAATATCGATGGTCTTGGAAAAAAGATTGTTGAACTGCTTTATGAGAAAGGGCTCTTGAGAGATGTGATAGATATCTATACGCTAAAGAGTAAACGGGATATCTTGCTTTTGCTGGAGGGCTTTAAGGAGAAGAGAGTCCAAAATCTTTTAGATGCTATTGAAGAGAGCAGGTCTAGAGAGTGCTGGCGTTTTGTAAAAGCGTTGGGTATTGAGCATATTGGCGAAGTTGCTGCTAAAAAGATATGCCAAAAATTTAGAGAAAACTTTTTAAATGCAAGCGAAGAGGAGCTCTTGGCAATAGATGGTTTTGGCGAAGAGATGGCAAAGAGTTACGAAGAGTTTCTGCGTGTAAACAGGGAAAAAGTACTGAAACTACTGAAATTTATTACACTTGAGATGCCACAGCAGGTACAGAGGGAAAGTCCTGTAAGTGGAAAAACAGTTGTATTAACAGGATCAATGCGTAGACCTAGAGCGCAGATAAAAGAGCTTCTTGAATCTTTGGGTGCGAAGGTTACAGGCTCTGTTAGTAAAAAGACAGATTTTGTAGTCTATGGCGAAGATGCTGGAAGCAAGCTGCAAAAAGCGAAGGATTTAGGGGTTGCAACCTTAACAGAAGAGGAGCTCTTTGAGTTCATTGGAGAGTAAAATTTTATTTTTATGGTAAAATAGTTCTACTATTAACTCAGATTTAAAGAGGAGAGCCCATGAGACGACTATTTCTACTGCTTTTACTGCTATTAGCGCCCCTGATGGCTGATGGAATTAAATGGTATACAGATGTGCCAAAAGCACAAG
>JANTGQ010000183.1 GCA_024762845.1 Nitratifractor sp.
CATCGAAGCACTGGGTTTGAAACTGCTTCATCTCTTTGTGTGAATGCAGCAGCGTAATACCCGAAAACATCTTATATAAACGGCGCAACTCTTCAGTTTGCGGGTTATAGAAAAAGTGTGCAAAGATTTTACACTTCTCCTTTGTATCCACCGCCCTCTCAAGACGCTCATGCAACGAGGCGTTGTGCTCCTCCATTAAGATATGCACGAGCTCAAAAAGCAACTCATCTTTAGATTTAAAATACTCATAAAAAGTACCCTTCCCTATACCTGCACTCTTTGCAAGGGCTGCAATGGTAGGCTCTTGCACGCCACTTTTGATTATCACATCTTTACAGGCAAATGCTATATCTCTTCTTTTTTGTTCTTTATCTACAACGATTGCCAAATTATGCTCCTTTTATTATGACTGACTGTCGGTCAATTAAAATATTACTCCTATTTCCTTAAATTTCGGTTAAAGAGTTGTATCGATCATATTATCTATTAGAGATTACAGAGAAACCATCGATCCACCTACGGGTGCACCTAGACCCTTGGGAATCCACACCAGAACAGTTTTCCGCAAACACCTACAGCAGAAGCGTTTTGCAGATTTCAAGCAATTTTATGCATAATACGGGATTATTATAATTGGTATTTATTATGCCTAATTGTAGATATATAAATTGCATAAAAAAGATGCAAAATTTTTATGCTGAAGTAAAAAAATATGCTACAATGTTTCAAAAAACTACACTAGATAAGGAATTATTATGTTAAAAATAATAAAATCAATACTTCTTACAACTCTGCTTCTAACTAGCTCTGCTTTTGCATTAAGCGATAAAGAGTTGGCAATCTCAATTGATCTCTCCGGAAAACAGCGAATGCTGAGTCAAAAGATGACCAAAGAGGCATTTTTAATACGCTCCAAAATAGATACAGAGCTGAACTTAAAAAAGCTCACAGCCAGCAGTGCACTTTTTGACAAAACGCTCAAAGGTTTAATGCATGGCGAAACATCGCTCCATTTAGTTCCTACCGAGAAAAAAGAGATTCAAAAACAGCTCCAGGTTGTTGAGAAGCTCTGGAAACCCTTTTATCAAAAAATTCAAAATATCTTAGATCAAAAAGCGAGTGACAGCGACTACCAATACCTCGAATCAAATAACATTAAACTTCTCAAAGAGATGAATAAAGCCGTTTTTCTCTACGCCTCGACAGATAAAAGTAACAACTCACTTACACTTGCAAACGACATCAACTTAGCGGGAAAACAGCGTATGCTTACCCAAAAGATGGCAAAAGATATCCTCTTTGTAAGCAACAACTTTAAAAAAGAGGAGTATTTGGGTGATTTTAAAAAATCAAGGGCACTCTTTGACAAAACACTAAAGGGACTCTACAATGGGAGCCAAGAGCTCAACCTAAAAGGGACAAAACTCCCAATGATTACCGAAAAACTCGATGTTGTTAAGAGTATGTGGCAAAAGGAGCAAAATCTTTTAGATGCTGCCTTAAAGGGTGAGCAGATAAAAGAGACCATTAGTTCACTAGATAAGACACTTGTAAAGATGAACGAAGCGGTTATCAGCTACACCCGCTCCCTTAACAGACAGAAACAGGCACTAGAACTCAACTCTATTGTTGGAGACTTTCTCAACAGAAACCAACAGGATAAAAAACGAGTTAATCTCTCTGGAAAACAGAGAATGCTCACCCAGAGGATGAGTAAACTCTCTCTGCTTGTCGAGATGAATATAGCACTTAAAGAGAATAGTAAAAAGTTGGTAAAGTTTGCAAAACTCTACAACCAAACCCTAAATGGTTTTACAGATGGAGACAAAGAGCTTGGGTTAAGCCCCAGCAAAATCGCCGCTATTGTTGAGCAGTCAGCTACTATAAAAAAGAAGTGGAAAACATTTTTAGCAAATATTATCACTATCGTCAAAGGTCAAGACAAATCCCGTAAAGCACTGGAGTATATTGTTAACAATAACGAAGATCTTCTTGCTGCCTCGAACGAACTTGTAACCCGCTTTGTCAAAACAGCACCTACACCCAACTACCTCGAAAAATCTATGCTTCATGTTATCAATGTTGCCGGAAGACAGAGAATGTTAACCCAAAAGATGACCAAAGAGAAACTTCTTATAGTGACAAATAAAAAACCTGAGCCACAAAAACTGCAAAAAACAATCGCCCTTTTTGACAACTCTTTGCATGCCCTAATTAAGGGAGATGCAGCCCAAATGATTCTAAAACCTTCAGATAAAAAGATAAAAGCACAACTGCAAAAGGTATCTAAAATCTGGAGCACTCTAAAACCGCTCTATGAAAAAGAGAAACTTAGCAGAGCTGAGCTTGCAACTATTGTTAAAGAGAACCCTACCCTCTTAAAAGAGATGAACAAAATGGTCAATATGGCAGAGGGGACTTTAGAGTACTAAGCTTTTACCCTCTGCACTCTACAAATGCTTCACACTGCTTTACTACAATATAGCTACATTTTGCTACAATACGAAAATTCTATTTATTAAGGAGATCACTCGATGATTAAGATGCTAAAAATACTTTTACTTGCTCTGGCAATGCTTAATATAACATATGCTGCAGCTGGAAATGATACATTTAAAGTAAAAACCGTAACTGGTAAAGAACTTACATTCAAAGGTACAGCGGATGGTATAGTTACTTCACCATATGAGGGGAAAGTAGTAATTGTAGAGTTTTGGGGGACATGGTGCGGACCTTGCCTGCTCTCTATTCCACACGAAGTTGAAATGCAGGAGAAGTACAAAGATACGCTTCGTATTGTTGCAATCGAGACAACACCAAATGTTACAAGCGAAGAGCTTCGTAAATTTATTCAAAACCCGGGCAAAGAGATCGATATGAGTAAAGTAGAGTGGTATCTCCAAAACAAAGCGAAGAGCGCACAAGCAAAAGCCTATATGGAAAAACCGGTTGAAGATCTCAAAAAATTTACCAAATCGGGTAAAAAGATAAACTACGATATTATCTCCAGCAAAGATGGCGACCAGTTTATGCGCTACATTGCCCAAAGAGCAAGCTGGCAGGGCGGTATTCCCTTTATGATAATTTTTAAACCAAACGGTATGGTAAG
>JANTGQ010000184.1 GCA_024762845.1 Nitratifractor sp.
CTCTCTCTAAGCTATAAAGAGATTATCGATATGGTAAATATTGGCGAAGAGGTCTTTTTTGCCGACGGCACACTCCAAACTGTAGTTATAGACAAAGATGAAAACTCACTAAAACTTAAGCTTTTAAATAGCGGGGAGCTCACTTCACACAAGGGTGTAAACTTTCCAAAAACAAAACTCAATATCTCAGCAATTACCCAAAAAGATGAGCAAGACCTAGAGTTTGGAGCAAACAACGACATCGATATTGTCGCACTCTCTTTTGTACAAAGTGCAAAAGATATTATAAAAGCCAAACACATCATGGCACGCCACAACTTTGACCCTTTTATTGTAGCAAAAATAGAGACAGGTGAAGCTATAGATAACCTACGAGAGATACTAGAGCAATCTCATGGTGTAATGGTTGCCCGTGGCGATTTGGGTGCAGAGTTTGGTGTTACCAAACTGCCCCGTATGCAAAAACATATCATAGAAGTTGCAAACGAAATGACAAAACCAGCAATTACTGCTACCCAAATGCTCACATCAATGAAAGACAACCCCTTCCCTACCCGAGCAGAAGTAAGCGATATAGCAAATGCAGTCTACGACGGTACAGACGCCGTAATGTTAAGCGACGAAACAACTATCGGCAAATACCCACTCCAAGCGGTAGAGGTACTGCACGACACAATAAAAGATGTCGAAAAAGATTACCCATTCTTTAAAGAGTATAAACCCCACAACAGCTCAGATGCTGTCTCTAAATCAGCTGTAGAGTTGGCAAAAAATCTCCACAAAGAGTCCCTTGTCCCCTTTACAACCTCTGGTAACTCAGCACTTACTCTCTCGAAATATCGCCCTAGACAGAGCATATACGCCGTCTCTCATTCTCTAAAAACACATAGGCGCTTAAGCTTAGTATGGGGTGTACGCCCACTTTTAGTTATGGAACCTGTGCAAAACCCCACAAAGCTGCTCTATAACTTCGTAAAAAAGATACTCGAAGAGAAACGCATAAGCCCAGACTCTAAATTTATTGTCACCATAGGCTCAACAGCCGGCGAAAGCGGCTCTACAAACCTAATACGAATTCTCAACAAAGAAGGAATGGAAGCTGTCTTAAAGTCAGAGTTCTAAAATCACCATCTCTTAGGAGCAGCGACTTTAATCGTTGAAATTAAAATTCAATTTTCACTATGAGACTAAAGTCACATCTCCAAACACTTTCACACACGCTAAACTTAATAGACTCTGCTTCCAACTTTTGTGTAGTTCCTATTCAAACGCTTGGCAACAATTTTTCCCAATATCCAAAAGAGCTTTCGATGCGATTTATGGTTTGCTTCGGCATAACTTATCGCTGAGCCCGCTTTCAAAATTACCCGATAGGTAAACTCGTCTCTAAAAACAACCTGCTTTTTACTATTATAGACAGCATACTTCACATAAACAACAAGTTTCCTCTCAACCCTATACTGCCTGTTTCCATTGTAGTTTGCACGATAATATTTTTTATAAATCTCTTTTTGATTTACCGAAAAATTAATCTGCATAAATGGATTATACTTTATTCTAAAATGCGCCTCTTTTGCAAGGTGCTGCTTCAAACTCTCTCTAAAAACTCTTCTGTCTATATAGATTATATCTTTCCCATGTATATGCCCAATATCGAAGCTCATACTCCTATGCTCAGGAGACTTAAATGAATATGTAGAGCTGCTCTTTTTACCAGAAACAACTGCTCTATCACTGCCACCTTTAGAGCTATGCAGATCACCACTTACAATAAAAAAGACACCAATAAAAAGTACCAAAATAACAAGTATCGCCTGCATTGTCTCCCTTTCGTTCCAAAAAAATTAGCTTCTACCCTGATTAAATATAATCTTAATTCACCATATTATATCAAATTTATTATTTTTTGTTAATACCAAATCCGGGTTGATAGTTGTCAGATTATGTAAGATGAACTGTTTTGCGTATACGATTTAAATTGGATTTGGTATAATACACACCAAACAAACTGGAGAACTAATGGATTTAGAACAGACATTAACCTCACTTATTAACAATATAAACTACCCTTTCAAAGAGGCAGAAGAGCTAGAAGCAGCATTAAAAAAGCGCCTAACAAAAAAAGAGTTTAAACTCCTAAAAGAGCTCACCCTTACCCCAGACGAAGCCCTAATCAAAGAGCATCTAGATTTTGACAACACAGAGCTAGAGAGAGTAAAATCAAACCTAAGTAAAAAACTAAACCAAGAGCAGACAAAACAGTTACTCTATAACTACCTACCAAAGCAGTAGTCTCACTACTACTTCTCCAGCTCCTCTTTTGCAAGCTTATCTACCATTTTAATGCTGTCGAGCGCATTTAAAAGTATCTTTTTTGTAGATGTTAATGGTTTCATACGCAGGTTTGTCTGCTTTTTGTCGATAGAGTTATCGCCTATGACCTCCATTACCTCAACCTCTAGCTTCTCAATAACTTCGTTTATCTTTTTCTCTATAAAATCTATATCCATCTTCTTCCTTAACTTATTTACTTTTGGGTCTAAAAATCTTAATTACCTCTTTGTTGGCTTCCATATAAGAGCCGCCTATTAAATCTATACAGTATGGGACTGCCGGGAATACTGCATCTAAACACTCTCTTATAGACTTTGGTTTACCTGGCAAATTTACAATTAAACTCTCTCCACAAACTCCTGCAGTCTGGCGTGATAGTATAGCAGTTGGTACATACTGCAAACTCACAGCCCTCATCTGCTCCCCAAAGCCCGGCAAAAGTTTAGAACACACCGCCTCTGTCGCTTCAGTGGTAACATCACGCGGTGCCGGACCCGTACCACCGGTTGTAACAACAATATCGCACTTCCACTCGTTTGCAAGCTCTAAAAGTGTCTCTTCTATAACACTCTGCTCATCAGGAATACAGCGATAAAAATACTCTATATCATTTAGAAGATACTCATTAAATGTATCCATAATCGCTTTACCACTAATATCTTCGTAAATCCCCGCACTTGCTCTATCGCTTGTAGTTACAACACCTACTTTAATTTTATCCAAAATAAAACTCCT
>JANTGQ010000185.1 GCA_024762845.1 Nitratifractor sp.
GCTACCCTTACAAGGTAGATGTCATAAGTTCGAGTCTTATAGCGACCACCACTTACAGAACTAATTGAAACAATGATACAATACAACTTCATATAATCCCGGATTTTGCAATAGAAATCACAGAAGCCGCATCAGTCATTGTGCTATGGGCATTCACAAAAAATCATCGATTAACCTATTGGTTAACCTTAAATTTTTTGTAAACATCCATAACACAAGCACTTGATGCATTTCTTGCGATTCTATTACAAAATTCGGGATAATTTTATAAACAAGAGAATATAACTTGAAACAATCAAAAGAATCGCAAGCACTTATTACAGTAAAAAACCTCTCTTTTCGATACGACAAAGAGCTCATTTTAGACAATATCAACTTTACCGTTGCAAAAGGTGACTTTTTTACAGTTACCGGACCAAACGGCGGCGGTAAATCTACACTTATCAAACTTATACTTGGTTTGCTTCCAGCCAAAAAGGGAACAATTATTAAAGACTCCGAACTTCAAGAGGCACTCGAAATCGGCTATGTTCCACAAAATACAAATATAAATCTAGAGTTCCCCATCTCTGTATTAGATGTCGTTATGATGGGTAATGGACAAAAACACAAAGGGGCACTGCCGCTTTTTAACAGAACAGGCTACTCAAAACTCGAGATAGAGTGTGCCAAGCAGAGTCTTGCAAGAGTTGGAATGGAAAAGTATATAGAGAGCAAAATATCCAATCTCTCAGGCGGGCAACGCCAACGTGTAATGATAGCCAGAGCAATCTGCTCGCACCCAAAACTGTTGATACTCGACGAACCAACCTCTAGCATTGATATTCAGGGGCAAAAAGAGATATATAAGCTTCTCAAAGAGTTAAACAGAGATATAACAATACTTGTAATTACCCACGACTTAACTGTAATATCAAACTATGCAAGCCGGGTACTCTATATAAATCATACTGGCTACCTGCACGACTTAAGTGAAGAACACTATAAAATAGATCCAAATGAGCACTTTTGCGAAGTGGAACTTATGCAACAACTAGGAGAGAAAAGTGAGTGACATTCTACACTATACCTTTATGCAAAATGCACTGATGGCAGCCGTAATGGTGAGCATAATTTCAGGAATTATCGGCTCTTTAATTTTGGTAAATAAAATGACCTTCCTAACAGGTGGTATAGCACATAGTTCCTATGGTGGTATTGGCTTGGCTATCTATTTTGGACTGCCTATCTTTTTTGGTGCATCGCTTTTTGCCATTTTTAGTGCTATAATCATCGCCTTTATCAGTTTTAAACAGCGGCACCGCTTAGATATATTTATTGGCTTAGTGTGGGCTGTAGGTATGGCAATAGGTGTCATTTTAGTCGATTTAACACCTGGTTACAACGTAGACTTAATGAGCTACCTCTTTGGCTCTATACTGGCAGTAAGTTATCAAGATTTAACTTTTATGGCTACTCTACTGCTCCTGGTTCTCTTTTTCGTACATCGCTACTACAGAGAGATTTTAGCAGTCTCCTACGACAGCGAGTATGCATCTCTGCGTGGAATAAACTCAAAACTCTTTTTTACCCTTATTCTTATACTCTCAGCACTCGCAGTTGTAGTTGCCATTAAAGTAGTCGGTTTAATCCTGGTTATTGCACTTATGACTATCCCTACATATATCGCCGAACAGATAAGCAACTCCCTATACAGCATGATGTTCCTCTCTGCCCTACTCTCTACCCTCTTTACTGTTATAGGTTTACTATTTAGCTACAACTACGACTTAACATCCGGTGCTTCTATAATCTTAACTGCGGCAGCCTTCTTGATTCTCTTTTTAATTGTAAAAGCTCTTCTAAAGAGATAATCCCAGATAGCTAAGAAAAAAGTGGTCTTCACTTTTAGTCCACTAACCATTCACTTTTGTTTCACGTAGTATAGATACTATGCGTATATATTAATTATAGGAGTCACACATGAAACGAATCTTCATTCTTTTAGGTATGCTAAGCTACTTGGCATTTGGATACAACTTTAATGGTACATGGGTCAATAAAACAGGTGCCGGATTTAATGAACCTGCTAAATTGGTAATTAAAGGCGACTACGTCTCACCAACGCTCAAGCGAGGTGGTAACTATGTTAAGTTAAAAACCAAACCAGCTTCTAGAGTTGCAAATGGTTACTTTGAGGTGTGGGGTTTTAAAAACAAGAGTATAGCTCTTTTTATAACACCAAATAATAGCAGACAGATAGAGGTAGTTCTTAAAAAGATAAACCCAAATCGTCAAAGCGTAATTACAAAAAGATTTATCTTTGCAAGAAAAGGTGCCCCAGTAAATTTAAGACAATTCACCGGTAGTTACCACAGCCGCCACAATAACCTACTCACTGCAATCTCTAGAGTTACTATCTTTAAAGAGCAAGGCAGACTCTATGTAAAAGCGTGGAGAAATACACCAAGAGGCGAAAGGGCACTAGGCGTTGCTCGTGCACGTTTAAAAGGAAACAGGCTCTATATGGAATGGCAGAAAAGAAATATCTATGTAAAAGCAAATATCAAAGGTATCAAAAAAAATACTCAAAATAGATTTAAAAAGATTCAGTTAAATATAGAAGCGAGAAACCTTAGAACCAATGTCCGTAATAGACAAACTATTATCTTAAAAAGAGATAGATATCGTGCCCATAGTGAACCGGTAGATCAAATCGAAAGAGCTTTCGATTTAGTCTTAGGATATTAATTAGCCCGAAGTATAGCAGCTTTCCCGCTAAGGAGAGTTGCTGTTGTTTTCGAACTATTCAAATCACTCACAACTTGAACCTCTGTTCCCTCACTTAACTTCTCAATCTCATCACCTTTTTGTATAGTGTAGGCTCTATTCATCTCCATAGGTATATTTGAAGGAATATCTGCAGTACTCTGCTTGCTCTTTGAAGAACCACTATCACCACCACACCCATTTAGAAAAAATAGTGTAGATAGTGTAATTACCACTAATATGTTTTTATTCATCTCTAGCTCCTAAAATTTTAGATTGTTTTGCATTTTTAGCTTCAAAGTAAT
>JANTGQ010000186.1 GCA_024762845.1 Nitratifractor sp.
AAAATATTAGGAATACTCTATGTTTGGTCTTGGATTTACAGAGATTTTACTTATAGCAATTGTCGCCCTGCTCTTTATTGGTCCCGATAAGCTGCCTCAAACGATGCGTCAAATAGCCCAAGGGCTTGGCAAAGCCAAAAGAATGTTCGACGAAACAAAAAGCACTATCGAAAATGAACTCCGTGTTGATGACCTGCGACAAGAGGCACTACAATACAGAAACACTATAGAAGAGGGAAAAAAAGAGTTAAGCTCTTTTAAAAATATAGCCAACAAAGAGTTAGCCGAAGTAAAAGAGAGTACAACAAGCCTATCAGAGCCAAGTAGGTCACTCTATGCCGAACCTCAAAAAGCACAAAAAACAGCTACCCAAGCAGACGATGAGCTCTCCGATGAACTCTTTGACGAAGCAGACAAAGCGTTTGAAGAGCTCGAAAAGAGCAGCACCAAAGTAACTGAAAATAGTAAACCAGAAAATACTAAACAAATAGAACCAGAGCCATCTTCTTCTGCACCAAAAGTCGCAACTGGGTTTAAACACCTGAAATCTGAGGAGAGTTAATGCTGCAAGATGTCAAACCACACTTGGTGGAGCTAAGAAAGCGTATATTTATCTCTGTACTTGCCCTTATCGTAAGTTTTGTACTCTCATTTATCTTCTATAAGCCAATTCTGCACTGGGTCACAGCTCCGCTAGAGAGTGCACTGGTACAGGCAAACAAAATTGTCAAAAAGAATGAACTTGGCAAATGGGAGACAAGCGATATTAATGCCACAACTCCTGCATCTACACCGGCAGCAAAGCAGCAGCTAGAGCAAAACAGCAGTATGCAACTCTCTATAGTAGATAAAGCTATTAAGGGTGCAAACAGTGTTTTAACAAACCCACAATCTACAAGTCAAGAAAAAGCCCTTGCCCAAAGCCTTAAAGATTTGGCAAACTATACAAAAAAACTTGCCAAAGAGAGCGATAACGGTGTATTCTGGGGTTCTGTAACTACAAACCAAATTGGTGGGGTATTTTTGGTAGCTCTTAAGATATCGCTCTATGCCAGTATTTTCCTCTCTCTTCCAATTATTTTATGGCAGATGTGGCTCTTTGTCGCACCGGGACTCTACGATAACGAAAAGAAGATGGCACTCCCCTTCCTCTTTGGCGTTACAATAATGTTTACTATCGGTGTACTTTTTGCCTATTATATTGTTACCCCTTTTGGTTTCCAGTTTCTTATTACTTTTGGTGCGTTTCTCTATACTCCGCTTATCAATATCGAAGATTACATCGGCTTTTTTGCCAAAATTCTCTTTGGTTTTGGTATCGCATTTGAGCTCCCTATGATTGTCTACTTCCTGGCACTTGTTGGGCTTGTAACCGATAGAACACTAATAGGTTTCTTCCGTTATGCAATTGTAATCATTTTTGTTGTTGCCGCACTCTTGACACCACCAGATATTATCACCCAGCTACTTATGGCTGCTCCACTTATAATACTCTATGGTGTCTCTATTATTGTTGCGCGTATTATCAACCCATACAAAGAAGAGAGCGAAGATGACGAAGAGCCGCAAGAGCCAAAAACAGATGCAAAAGAGCTAGAGCGCTAAATGCCAAAAGAGCAAAATAGTACAATAATAAGTAGTAAAGAGTTAGATAACAAAACGCTCTCTTACGACTACCATCTACCCAAAGAGCTAATTGCCACAACTCCTGCAAAACCTGCAGACAGCGCAAAACTTTTAGTCTACAATAGAGCCGATAAAAGTATAACCCATAGCCACTTTTCTGAACTTTTGGAGTTTATTCCAAAAGATACGGCAATATTTCTCAATGACACCAAAGTAATCAAAGCACGCCTCTTTGGCACTAAAAAAAGTGGCGGTAAAGTTGAACTGCTTCTACTAAAACCATTGGCAAATAACCGCTACAGTGCAATGATACGCGGCAGAGTAAAGGCAGACACACAAATCTTTTTTAAGCAAAACTTAAGTGCCACAGTCGAAAAACTCTCTAGCGACGGCAGCCGAGAGATAAGCTTTCTGCACAACGACCAAGCCATCCCTTTTGAGCAGCTAGTCGATATTTTAGAGCAGATCGGGCACATACCTCTACCACCATATATGAACCGCGAAGACAATAAAGAGGATGAGTTAGACTACCAAACCCTCTTTGCAAAAAAAGCAGGCTCCGTAGCTGCACCCACAGCCTCTTTGCACTTTACCCCAGAGCTTTTGCAGAACCTTAAAAACAAGTACCAAACGCATACCCTCACACTCCATGTGGGAGCCGGTACCTTTAAACCTGTTGAGGTCGACAATATTTGCGAACACCCTATACACTCAGAGTATTACGAAATCCCAACAGATGCAATCGAAACAATCAAAAGCAGTAAAAAAATATTAGCAGTTGGCACAACCAGTACACGTACAATAGAATACTTTGTCCGTACGCAAAAGCCTAGCGGAGAGTGCGATCTCTTTTTGCACCCTGGCAATCCCCCACAGCGGGTAGACCACCTCTTAACAAACTTTCATCTACCAAAAAGTACATTAATTATGCTCGTAAGCGCCTTCTTAGGCAGAGATGAAACTTTAAGAGTGTATAATAGTGCAATAGAGCACAAATACCGTTTCTACAGCTATGGTGACGGGATGCTTATTATCTAAAAGGGAGACTCGATGGACTTTGGAACACAATTCCTCTTTACACCACAAAATAATGTACTACACTTTGCAATTGCTCTTATTGCCGTTACACTTATTGCAACCGTCATCTATGAGCTCCGAAAGCCCCTAGAAGACCCAAACAAAAACGAAGATACAAAAAGAATGAATGACCTGTTAGATGACTAAGACTATACTACTAACAATAATATTTGCCCTTCTCATAAGTGGTTGCGGTAAAAGATACGACTACACTGTACATAAGCCAAAAGTACGCTATAAACCATCTACAAAGGCGCTTACAAAACTCAACAAAAGAGCAATCGGGAAACCCTACATATGGGCAGAAGAGCGCGCATACAAAGGTTTTGACTGTTCAGGATTAAC
>JANTGQ010000187.1 GCA_024762845.1 Nitratifractor sp.
GTTTCAAGTCTTCTCATTGCTGCATTTCTTATACGAGTAAGAGAGTCTGCAATAATGTCTGTCATCATCTTTTACTCCTTAATTACCAGCTTGCTTTTCGCATGCCAGGTATTAGACCTTCTGAGGCCATTTTTCTTAAACAAATTCTACAGATACCAAAATCTTTATATACAGAGTGTGGTCTTCCGCAAATTGAACATCTAGTATACCCTTGAACAGCGAACTTAGGTTTTCTCTTCTGCTTAGCAATCATCGATTTCTTAGCCATTATTTCTTTCCTTTCGCAAATGGCATACCTAACTTCTCTAAAAGCGTGAATGCCTCTTTGTCATCTTCTGTGTTTGTAATAATTGCAATGTTCATACCGTGAGTTTTCATAACAGAATCAAAAGTAACTTCTGGGAACATCAGCTGCTCATCTAAACCGAAGTTATAGTTACCACGTCCGTCAAAACCACGTCTTGGTACACCACGGAAATCTTTTACCCTTGGCAAAGCAATAGAGATTAGTTTATCTAAGAAGTTGAACATATTTTCACCTCTTAAAGTAACTTTGATACCACTTGGTGCACCCTCTCTCGCTTTAAAACCAGCAACACTCTTTTTTGCTACAGTTACCATCGCTTTTTGTCCAGCGATAAGAGAGATAGTATCAACCATATTTGCAATAAGTTTATTATCTTTTCCCTCTTCACCCGCACCAACACTAATAACAACTTTCTCTAACTTTGGTGTCTGCATAACATTTTGAATAGAAAGCTCTTGGCGAAGTGCCGGAGCAATAGAGTCATATTTCTCTTTTAATCTGCTCATAATTATCCTTCAACTT
This sequence comes from Nitratifractor sp., assembly GCA_024762845.1. GTDB lineage: Bacteria > Campylobacterota > Campylobacteria > Campylobacterales > Sulfurovaceae > JAADEQ01. The sequence goes on from JANTGQ010000187.1 coordinate 830, forward strand.
TCTTAACATTAGAGATATGAATAGGCATCTCTTTATTCTCAAATCCGCCCTCTTTATTCTCTTCTGTTGGTTTAACAGCTTTTTTTGCAATTTTGCATCCAGCTACAATCACAGCATCTTTTTTTGTAAGAATCTGTAAAACTTCGCCAGTTTTCCCTTTATCATCACCGGCAATTACCATTACAGTATCACCTTTTTTGATTTGAAATTTCTTAGCCATTACCATACCTCCGGTGCAAGTGATACAATTTTCATAAATCCTGCATATCGAGTCTCTCTCGCAACAGGACCGAAAATACGAGTACCAATTGGTTCTTTCTTGTCATCTACAATTACCGCTGCGTTGTCATCAAAACGAATTAATGAACCGTTTTCTCTCTGGATCTCTTTATGAGTTCTTACGATTACGGCTTTTACAACTTTCCCTTTTTTTACTTTACCATGAGGATTGGCTTTTTTTACAGATGCAACAATTACATCGCCAACACTTGCGTATCTTCTCTTAGAACCACCAAGAACTTTGATACACATAATCTCTTTTGCACCACTGTTATCAGCAACAGTTAATCTTGTAAAACTCTGTATCATTACCCTTCTCCTCTTTGTATAATTTCAAGAAGACGGAACGCTTTATTTTTAGAAAGTGGACGACACTCGATAGCTTCTACAGTGTCACCGACTTTACTCTCGTTCTTTTCATCATGTACTAAGTATTTTTTAAATCTCTTAACTGTTTTATGGTATCTAGGGTGTAAAACTTTACGCTCTACTAAAACAGTTGCTGTTTTATCACCAGCAATTTTTACAACTTTTCCAGATATAACTCTTTTAGGCATATCTTTACCCCTTACTTCTGTTTTGCAGCAGTGATTGCTGTTTGAACTCTTGCAACATCTTTTTTAGCTGCTCTAAGCTCAGCTGTATTAGTAAGTTGCATAGTCTTTAACTTAACTCTTAATGTAAATATTTCGAGTCTTTTCTCTTTTAATAGTGCCTCTAGCTCAGCTAGACTTTTATCTTGAAGATCAGTATATTTCATTGCTATCTTCCCTTGAAATTATTTTAGTCTTAAATGGAAGCTTATGGCAAGCGAGTGTTAATGCTTCTCTAGCCAAATCACCTTTTACACCAGCCATTTCAAAAACAATACGTCCTGGCTTGATATTCATTACCCACTCTTCAACAGCACCTTTACCTTTACCCATTCTTGTCTCTAATGGTTTTTTTGTCAAAGGTTTATCTGGGAAAACTCTAATCCAAGTTTTACCTGTTCTGTTTACTTTTCTTGTCATTGCGATACGAGCTGACTCTATCTGGCGAGAGTTAATTCTACCAGCTTCAACTGCTTTGATTGCAAATTCACCAAATTCTATCTTGTTACCACGGAAAGACTTACCACGGTTTCTACCTTTTTGCTGCTTTCTCCATTTGGTTCTTTTTGGCATTAACATAGCTTACTCTCCTCTTCTTTTTCTTCTACTAGGACGAGACTCTTTCTGCTCTGGTTGGATACCTTTTTGAAGAACTTCTCCTTTAAAGATCCAAACCTTAACACCAATGTTCCCATAAGTAGTTAAAGATTCTGTAAAACCATAATCGATTTTCGCTCTTAGTGTGTGCAATGGAACACGCCCTTCAAGATACCACTCAGTTCTCGCCATCTCAGCACCAGCCAAACGACCTGATAGTGAAATTTTAATACCCTTCGCACCCTGCTTTAAAGCACCTTGGATAGCTTTTTTCATAGCACGTCTAAATGCAACACGTCTCTCGATTTGCTGTGCAACATTTTCAGCAACCAATTGTGCATTAGCAAAAGGTTTTTTCTCTTCTTTAATGTTAATAGCAACATCTTTTTTAAGAACTTTTTGAAGTTTTACTTTTAACTTCTCAATATCTGCACCCTTTTTCCCGATTACAACACCTGGACGCGCAGTTTGAATTGTTACTCTTATTTTTTTTACAGTTCTTTCGATAATAATATTACTCACACCTGCAAATAGAAGCTCTTTTTTAAGCATAGTACGGATCTTGTGATCCTCTGCAATGAATGAAGGAGCTCTATCTTTTGAAGGGAACCATCTTGACTCCCAGTTTCTATTAATTCCTAATCTTAAACCTATCGGATTAACTTTTTGACCCATGGTTACGCATCCTTTCCACTGTTGTTACTAGTAGGTGCTACTTCTACTAAAATATGAGAAGTTGGCTTCAA
>JANTGQ010000188.1 GCA_024762845.1 Nitratifractor sp.
CTTTACTTAAGAGCTTTTGATACTCTGCTTTGGTTTTTAGAGCATCTGCTTTTTGCCCACTTGTTGTATAAAATATTGCGCTTCGATAATTATTGCCGCGGTCATTACCTTGCCTATTCTTTTGTGTCGGGTCATGCATCTCCCAAAAGCTTTTAATCAGCTCTGCGCTACTTACTACACTATCGTCATAAACAACCTTTACAGACTCTGTATAGTTTTTAACTCCTTTAGGTGTATCGTATCTATAGGATAAAACTTTATGGTATGTAGGGTTTGGGTAGTTGCCGCCTGCATAGCCGCTCTGGGCATCAGTCACCCCTTTTATCTTCTCAAAGTGCTTCTCTACACCCCAAAAACAGCCACCTGCAAAAACAATTGTCTGCTTTTTTGCTTGCAAACTTACCACTAAAAAAAGTGCCAATATTAGATATCTCATATACGCTCCCTGTTTTTGACCCATTATGCCATTTTAGAGTTGACTATCCGTGTAATATCAAAACTAAATTTGCTACCCTCCCCCGGCTTAGAGTCGATGCTAATTTTTATACCACTCTCTTTGGCAATTGCAAGCACTATACTTAAACCAATCCCAAAGCCACCCCTCTCTTCATTAAACCGCTGGTAACGCTTAAATATACTCTTCTTGTCACTCTCGCTTATACCAATCCCCTCATCTCGTACACTCCAGAGCGCACCCTTTAGTTCTACCCAAACTCTGCCGGCAGGGTTAGAGTACTTAATCGCATTCGAGAGTACATTATCTATAAGCCGACGCATCGCCTCTTTGTTTTCATGCACATTGCAACTCTCTACATCTACATAAACTCTTATATGTTTGTGTAGTGCAAGTGGCTGCAACTCCTCAACTCTTGCTCTAAGCAACTTGCCAAAATCAAAACTCTCTTTTTTGCTGCTGTCGCTGCTTAGCGAGTAAGAGAGTGTATCGTACATTGTACTAAGCCGCTTGGCACTCGCTTTAAGACGCTCTAGCTTCTTTGGCTCAACCCCTTTAATAGTCTGAATAGTCATCAAAATTGCACTTATTGGGGTGTTAAGCTCGTGTGTTGTGTCTTCTATAAAGCGATCGAGTGCATCAATTTTATCATGTATTGGGCGTAAAAAGAGCCTTGTCAAAAAGTAACCAACAATAGCCATAAAGAGAAACATTGCCATAAGATAGAGAATAACCTTGCTTTTGAGCGCATGCAGCTTATACTTTAGCTCATCTTCGCGCAAAACAATATAGCCAACATCAATATCTTTTTCTGGAAACTTTATAACACTGTAGCAGTGGTTATCTACACCATAAAACTGTTTGTTAAACATTGGTACTTCATCTATCTGGCTATAAAGCGGTGATTTACTCTTGTCAAAATATGCCACTTTAAAGCGTGTAGTGTGCAGAGTCGGCAGAAACTTCTTTGTTACATTACCCTCGCCTCTCTCCTTTGCCATCAACAGTTTTGACTCTATCATCCGTGCTTGATAGAGCATCTCAAAGCGCATGGCACTGCTCATCGCATTTGCACTGTTTTGAAAAAAGAGATACCCAATCACTGCCAACAACAAAAAAACTGATGCCAAATAGAGCCCCAAAAAACGATATAAAGAGCGCTTCTCATACAGTGTTAAGTCGATAACCACTCCCTTTTATATTCTCTATACTCTCATCTCCAATTGCACGTCGAAGATTTTTAATATAGGTTCTAATTGTAGCATAGGTTGGTACTTTGTCACTACTCCAGACATTCTCTATCAACTCATCAACAGAGATAATTTCATTTTTCCTGTTTATAAGATAGAGCAGAATCTCAAGCTCCCGTCTCTTTAACTCTACCCTTTGCCCATCTCGCTTTAAGCAGAGCTCCTTTGGATAGAGTTCCATCTGCCCAAAATGCACCACACTATCCTCTGTAGTGGCTTTTAGGTGGTGCTTTATACGAATTATCAACTCATCTAAATCAAATGGCTTTTTCAGGTAGTCATTTGCCCCCAAGTCAAACCCTTTTTGCAGACTCTTTACCCCAGCTAAAGAGGTAATAAATATAGCCGGTGTAGAGTTCTTAATCTCACGCAGATACCCAAGCAGTTCAAAGCCATCTACAGTGGGCACATTAACATCCAAAAGCAGCATATCATAGCTACCGCTACCAATCGCCTCTAAAGCTCTCTCCCCATCAAAAAAGCTCTCTACCTCAAAACCACTCTCTTGTAGATACTCTTCTATAATCTCTTGCAAAATCAAATCATCTTCGAGCAGCAGAACTTTAGCCATAATATGCCTTTTTATTAATATTAAACTATATTTGTGCAGTAGCTGTGTAGTAACATAGTGATTCACTGGTAATATAATCTATCTACCCAGAACAGAGTAAAGTCCTACCTACCTGTATGCCCCAACGTACATAGCTCTTTGGCATTGTTTGAATCGAGTTTCAGGCACTTACTGCCTTGAAACTCTTCTAGTGTTAAAGCATCGGTAAAATAGACATCTACACCAAGTCTATTTAGTTTTAGAAAAGTTTTATACCCTAGCGCTTTTGTGTAAATTCTCTCTACGCCAAGAGGAGTAAAGTACTCAAAAAATTGTGGTGATTTCGAGTGTTTATGTGGGTTTTTTACTATCTCTATAGACTCCCCATCTAAAAAGGCAAAGTAGTCACTCTTTCTAAAGCGCTCCGATACAGTTAATTTATCTCCATTAAGTGTTACTATTGTCATGTTACTCCTTCTCTCCAAATATACTATTTAACCGCCTTACAGCCACTTTTACATTCTCCAGACTTGTTGCAAAGTTTAGGCGCATATGTTTTGTACCCTCTCTACCATATTTTGTACCACTGTTTAAACCCAATTTTGCCTCACAGGTAGTGATTTCTCGCAGCTCTTTGTCGCTTAAATCAAATACACTAAAGTCCAACCAGTAGAGATATGTTCCCTCCGGACGCACCCGCTTTATTTTAGGGGTTAAGTTCTTCTCTATATAATCGATATTCTGCTCTAAAACCTGCACCAACTCATCTACCCAGGCACCCTCTTTATA
>JANTGQ010000189.1 GCA_024762845.1 Nitratifractor sp.
AATATGAGTAATATTCAGACCCAAGGGGCATAAAATTGGCAAACTTTGATTTAAAAAGTGACTATCAACCATCGGGCGATCAGCCACAGGCGATAGAGAAGCTTGTATCATCTATCGAGCAGAAAAAGCGTTATCAGACACTATTGGGGGTTACGGGTAGCGGTAAAACCTATACCATGGCAAATGTTATCGAAAAGACAGCTAAGCCAACCCTTATAATGACACACAATAAAACACTTGCCGCACAGCTCTACAGCGAGTTTAAGAGCTTTTTTCCAAATAACCATGTTGAGTATTTTATCAGCTACTACGACTACTATCAGCCAGAAGCCTACTTGCCTCGCCAAGACCTTTTTATCGAAAAAGATAGCTCTATTAATGACGAGCTCGAACGCTTGCGGCTGAGTGCAACGGCGAGTCTTTTGAGTCATGATGATGTGATTGTTGTTGCCTCTGTCTCGGCAAATTATGGTTTGGGGAGTCCGCAGGATTATAAAGAGATTGTCCAAAAGCTGCAAGTTGGACAAGAGTATTCGCAGAGGGCGATGCTGCTTCGTTTTGTAGATATGGGATATAAGCGAAACGATGCCTATTTTGACAGGGGAGATTTTCGGGTAAATGGCGAAGTTATCGATATCTTTCCTGCGTACAATGAAGAGTTGGCATATAGAATAGAGTTTTTTGGTGACGAGATAGAGAGCATCTATAGTTTTAATGCCTTGACAAATGAGAAGATAGCCGATTATAAAGAGGTAACGATATATTCGACCAACCCATTTATTGTGGCTAAAGATAAACTAGCCCTTGCGATGAAGAGTATAGAAGAGGAGCTAGGTGAACGTTTGGCGTTTTTTCAAAAAGAGGGGCGGATGGTAGAGTATAACCGCCTTAAGCAGCGTACCGAGTTTGACTTGGAGATGTTAGAGAGTACGGGTGTTTGTAAAGGGATAGAGAACTACTCTCGCCACTTAACAGGTAAAAAAGCGGGGGAGACCCCATACTCTATGCTCGATTACTTCGAGATGATGCATGGCGATGACTACCTTGTGATGGTAGATGAGTCGCATGTATCACTGCCGCAGTTTCGTGGGATGTATGCTGGCGACAGAAGCCGAAAAGAGGTCTTGGTAGAGCATGGGTTTAGGCTGCCAAGTGCTCTTGATAACAGACCTCTAAAATTTGATGAATATATCAATAAAGCACCAGGATATCTTTTTATATCAGCAACTCCGGGAGATTTGGAAAAAGAGCTCTCGAGCACCGTAGCAAAACAGATTATTCGACCAACAGGGCTGCTAGATCCAGAAATAGAGGTTATAGACAGCGAAAATCAGGTAGCGCATCTGCATGATGAGATAAAAAAAGTTGTCGCGCAGGGTGATAAGGTACTTGTAACGGTTTTAACTAAAAAGATGGCAGAGGAGTTAACCACTTTTTATAACGATTTGGGGGTAAAGACGCAGTATATGCACTCCGATTTAGACGCTATAGAGCGTAACCAGATTATCCGTTCGCTGCGGCTTGGAGAGTTTGATGTCTTGGTGGGGATTAACCTGCTTCGGGAAGGCTTGGATTTGCCGGAGGTTTCGCTTGTAGCAATTTTAGATGCGGATAAAGAGGGGTTCTTGCGCTCTACCAACGCACTTATCCAGACTGCCGGAAGGGCTGCAAGAAATCTCAATGGAAAGGTACTGATGTATGCAAAAAAGGTAACCAATTCGATGAGAGAGTGCATCGAGACAACAAAAGAGCGTCGAGAGATACAGATTGCCTACAATAAAGAGCACAATATTACACCGCAATCTACCAAAAGAGCGCTCGATACCAACCTAAAGGTAGAAGATAGTGCCGAGCTTTACAATAAGGCGAGCAGAGCCCAAAAGATGCCTGCAGCCGAGCGGCAAAAGCTTGTAAAAGAGTTAAAAGCAAAAATGCTTGCAGCCTCTAAACGCCTTGATTTTGAAGAGGCTGCACGATGCCGTGATGAGATTGCCAAGCTGAAAAAGCTGTAAAGAGACTGCTCGCTATTAGAGTTTTTTTTGGAGCAGTGCCTTTAGGCACGAAATGGAGTTGCCATTTTTCTAAAGTTTTTTGACGACCCTAAAGGGTCTGCGCCAACTACTCTTCGTCCTGTAATATCTTACACAGCTGTAGCCCGTGTAGAAAGATTGTCCATGAGATATATATCCATAAGAAGGTAAAGAGAATTACTGATACGGTTCCATAAATTGTTGTGTATGTCTTATTGTAGAGAATATAGAAGAGAAAAATAGATTTTGCGATGTGCCAGACGAGTGTTGCAATAAAGGAGCTCATAGCGGCAATATTAAATGGAATATGCTCTTTTGGGGCAATTTTATAGATAACAAAAATTGTCAGCCAGGTAATGATAAACTGTAAAACTATTGGTCCAAGATGGAATCTGTTGTCCAAAAAGGTGAGTATCCATATTGAACTGGCAGTTGAGAGCGGAATTAGTATCAGCATAGAGCCATAGACCAGTAGTGCTTTGGAGAATCGGCGTCTTTTGCTACCGAAGATATCGTTAACGATATAGTCAAAATCTCGAAAGAAAAAGATTGCTGCAACTATGACATAGGCTGCTCCGATATATCCCATCTGGTAGGAGTTGGCAACAAAGGTATCGAGGGTATGCATGATACTTTGGGAGCTTGTAGGGACTAACGAGTTTGCAATATATTCATGGATTTTTGCATAGAATTGACTAAAAAGAGGGGTGTATATAATTACTGAGAGGGTAATAACCAGCAGTGGGATTATAAAAAAGAGTGTTGCCCAGCTCATACTTGCAGCATAAAAGCTTAGTTTCGGCTCGAGCAGTTCAACTATAAAAGATTTTGAGAGCTTTAGTGTATAGAGAACAAACTCTTTAGGTGTGCGTTTCATAAAAGAGTTTCTCTAGTTCTATTTGGGCTGGAAAATAGAACTTTAGGCTGCATAGTTATCCTTTTAAAGTCCCATTTTTCCTGGGTTTAATATATTATTTGGATCAAATGCCTCTTT
>JANTGQ010000190.1 GCA_024762845.1 Nitratifractor sp.
TACTCCCCCGCTGATAATAGAGGCAATAGAGCCGGCGATATTGCGGTTTGCCATGGTTTTACCGCGATACTCTTTGCTAAAGAGTTTTGCTTGCAGCTCTTTAAAGTAGATAGCTCCAAAGCCTGCACTAAAAGAGAAGAAAAAGAGCCCAATACCGATAAGGGTAATAGTAAGAATTTTATTACTATCACCTACCAAAAAGATGGAGAGACCAATACTAAACCAACTAAGAAAGCGAAAAAAGAAAACTCTGCGCAGATAAGGGAGAACCCGTCTGAAACTTTGGCTCCAGAAGGCTGCATAGAGTTGGATAACAATTGCTCCACCTCGCAGCAGTGTGGCAAAGAGACCAATAACTATTGTACTTTCGACAAAGTGGTGCACCATAAGCGGCAGTACGGTTGATGGCTCTATAACAGTTATTGCCAAACCTAAAAAGAAGGCGTGGGCAACATTTTTAAGATTATTTTTGGGGTCATTGAGTTTAAACATAAGCACTTTTTTTAAATCGCATTGTAGCGATTTTTTTATAATTATAGATTATTTAAGAGTTTATTTTTTGTAATAAAATACTCTAGTTCGATTTCTTCTCTTTTCGCTCGTTATGGATAGAACGCTTCCATAACCAGTTAACCAACAGATAGATGAGGTATGAGACGACTGTAGAGTAGAAGGCTGTACCTGCATATAAAGGGATAACTATATCGTCCCAGTGGTTTTGGAACCACTGCATAGTTAGCTCTATATTATCAATTCCATCTCTGCCAAGAATGAGGTTTCCAGTGAGGTACTCGAGATACCAAAGGGGTGGGTATGTAATTGGGTTAGAGAGCCATACGGTTGCGAGGGCTATTGGGACATTAAAGCGAAAGAGAGGAGTAGTTAGTATAACACCACCCATCTGCATAGGCATAGGTATAAAACCCCAAAAGAGACCAACAAAAAGACCGCGGCTTACCGCTTTTCTTGTAGTGGCAAAGTAGGGCTTTGGTAGGTTATATTTCTCTAAAAAGTCGTTGAATCTGGAACTGTTTTTACTATTTTTTTTAAAAAATTTTCTAATCATTTTTTTCTATCTTGTTTTTTGTGATATTGTAGTAAAAAAGGGCTTTAACCCGGATTATTCATCAGGGCTTACACAACCTTTGAATAGACATTGTAGTTAATCCCAGATTTCGCATTAGAATTACAGAACTCTACACAAACCATTGCACTGTAGGCACTTACAGAGAAATTATTGATGCACCTACGGGTGCACCTCAAGTTTTCCGCAAATACCTACAGCACAAGCGTTTGGCAGATTTCAAGCAATTCTATTGCAAAATCCGGGTTAATGCTTTTCTTGCAATTCTATTAGAAAATTTGCGCGCAAAAGTGGAGATGAGTTTTATATTTTTTTGGTATAATCTTGCAATTTTAAAAGAAGGTACAATAGATGAGTTGGAGTGTAGATAGCTGGAGAAAATTTCCGATAAAGCAGCAGCCAAGTTATGGTGACAAAGAGGCTTTGGCGGCAGTTGAGAGGGATTTAAGTAGTTTCCCACCACTGATTTTTGCCGGAGAAGCGAGAAACCTTAAAGAGGATTTGGCTCGTGCGGCGCGTGGTGAAGCGTTTATAATACAAGGTGGTGATTGTGCAGAGAGTTTTGCAGCATTTAATGCAGAGACGATAAAAAACCTCTTTAAACTTATTTTACAAATGTCAGTTGTTGTAACATACTCTAGTGGTAAACCGGTTGTAAAAATAGGGAGAGTTGCAGGGCAGTTTGCAAAGCCTAGAAGCAGTGATTTCGAAGAGAAAGATGGTGTTAAACTGCCTAGTTACAGAGGTGATATCATTAATGATATTGCTTTTAGTGCAGAGGCTCGTGAACCAGACCCTTACAGAATGGTACGTGCTTACTACCAGTCAGCTGCTACAATGAACCTACTTCGTGCTTTCTCTCGTGGTGGTTTGGCAGATCTGAATGAGGTACATCGCTGGAACCTTGACTTTATTAAGAGTCACGCAATTGGTAAAAAGTACGAAGAGGTAAGCTGCCAAATTGATAAAACAATGAAGTTCTTGAAAGCTGTTGGAATAAACAGTAAAAATACTCCTCAGTTAAGACAGACAAATGTCTATACTTCTCACGAAGCACTATTGCTTAACTACGAAGAGGCTTTGACACGTATAGACAGTATTAGTCAGGATTGGTACAACACTTCTGCGCATATGCTCTGGATTGGTGACAGAACCCGAGATCTTAATGAAGCACATATCGAGTACTTTAGAGGGATTAAAAACCCTATTGGGTGTAAAGTTGGTCCATCTATGCAGCCAGATGAGCTTGTAGAGTTAATAACTGCGTTAAACCCAGATAATGAAGAGGGAAAATTGAACTTGATTGTTCGTATGGGTGCTTCTAAAATAGAAGAGCTCTTTCCGCCGTTATTAAAAGCTGTAAAAGAGTCTGGCAAAAATGTTGTGTGGACAATTGACCCAATGCATGGGAATGTTGAAAAGAGTTCAACAGGCTTTAAAACGCGAGAGTTTGATAATATATTAAGCGAAGTAAAATCGTTCTTTAAAATACATAAAGAGCATGGAACAGTAGCAGCAGGTGTGCATTTGGAGATGACAGGCGAGGATGTAACTGAGTGTACAGGGAGTGCTAGTTGCTCTATTACTGTTGATGACCTCTCAAGCAGATACCATACACAGTGCGACCCGAGATTGAATGCAAACCAGGCACTTGAGCTTGCATTCTTGATTTCTGAAATTTTTAACTAACTTATATTTTCGCATCATCTAGAGGCATCAACTTTTGCCTCTAAATTCTATTAGACTAATTTTATAGTTTTGTAAGAAGTCTATTGAATTTAGCATATTACTTTTTATTACTTTCCTATTTACTATTGTACTCAGATTAAGAGGTGCTCTTAAACATATTTTGGATAAAATAAGCCAAATTTATATTGCCATTACCCGTGGCTAAAGTTAAAGGTAAATAACTAATGATTCG
>JANTGQ010000191.1 GCA_024762845.1 Nitratifractor sp.
GCAAAAGAGCCAATACCACCAATTACATTGCTATCGAATGTAGATTTTACATCTGCTTTAATATCGTCAATAAACCCATTACCCGCATCTATATCTACACCGGCATCTTTATAACTTATTTTGCTCATTATCTTCCTTTATTGGTAATCTTTTAAATCTGGTATTGTGGTTGTATCTTTACTAAAAAGCACAGAAACTCTTATTTGATAATTTTTTTCAAACTTTTCTCTCTCATATGCATTAAGTAAACGATTTGTAACAATTACAAATTTCTCATTTACCTTTCTATTATCTAAATTTTTAAAGCGCTTTATTATCTCTTTATATTCGCCTCTTTTATTCTTAGTGTAAGATAACTGGTTAAATGCTTTTTCTATATCACCAAACCCTTTTAGCTCTAGTAAAAAAGAGTATTTTTTACTACCTTGAAATAGGCAGATTGCATCTGTCTTAGTACCGTTATCGGTAATAATACAATTATCAATAATCGCAAAAAGCGCTTTTTCATCACTCTTTAAAGAGATTTTTACTTTCTTGCCCTTCTCTTCTATCTGCAAATCACCCCGACACTCTTTTGGAGCAGAAGTATATTGCTTACAAATACAATTCTCATTAGGTATGCAGGTTGTCATTCGCTTCCCACTCTATATCTCGCATTTTATCATATAAAATATTTAGTTCATTAAATTCTTGCAAAAGTTTATCATCTATTAAACCATAGTCTTCATTTATTAAAGAGATATAATCGCTATTGTCTAACAGGTATGCTGTTGTTTTTTTGTAATCAAGTGGTTCTATGGATTTTATCTCTTTATCATCTATGGGAATCCCTTTTATTTTATCTCTTTTTAAGTGATTGTTAAAAGACTCTATTATATAAGGGCTATGAGTAGCTATAAAAATTTGCATTCCACTATTTGCTAACATTACTAAAAATTCAACAATATCATCTATAAGCTTAGGGTGCATATTTGCCTCAGGCTCATCCCAAAAGAGTATACTATTCTCATCTAAACTCCCATTTGCAATCAAGTAACTAATCATAGCAATCTTTCTTAGCCCCTCAGCAATTAAATTAATTTCTATCTTTTTATTGTTTTGAATTAAATAGAACTCTCCATTGTCAATCTCTATTTGCCCATTTAATATCTTTTCCAATTTTTCTGAAATAAAGCCTAATGCATTATCTTTTGAGAGCGGTCGTTCTAATGCTCTAGCTAGCTCGTAGTATGTTTTATCAAATTGTAAATGTTTATCTTCGTAAAGGAGTCGAAAGCCTTTGAAAAAAGAGAGTATCTCTTTGGTAGGTATAAAAACACTCTCTTGTAGATTGGCATCAAAGTTGATTTTATCAATCTTTTCAACCTCTTTTTGGGCTTTTGAACCAAACTTAAAAGATATATTATATTCAGTTAAATCTAAATTAACTTGAGCCTCTTTGTTGTTAAAATTGACTAAATTCCCTAATTTTTTTGTGTTAAATATCTCTATTAAATCTTTTGCAATTACTCTTTGTCTCTCGTATTCTGAGTTTTCATTGTTACTAAATATCTTGTTGTTAGATGTAATTGTAGAGTATAAAAGTTTCAGTATCTGACTTTTACCGCTACCATTTTCGCCAATAAAAATATTTATATTATTAAACTTGATAGTTTCATTTGGTAAGTTCATAAAATTTTCAGTGCTTAAACTTTTTAAAAATAAGTTTTTACGTTCAATAATATTTTTTATTTCTTTAATTAATTCTTCATCTCTTACTCTTACTATAAAGCCTCCAGTCATAAAAAGATCGATTTGATCTCCATAATAAATTGGTTGTTTTAATTTGAACCATTTTTTTACAAGTAGTCTTGTATCATTATTCTCTTTTCCTTTGTATATTCCATAATACCTAATATATTGCCCATCGCTTAAAAGTAATATATCACCTTCTTTTAGCATATTGATAATATGTTTATCTAATTTAAAGCTACTTTCCCAATAATTATTTGAAAGAGAATAATCTAAGAAACTACCAAGTTTTTTGAATTCAGGAGCACGAGAACTGACTAAGTAATAGTTCATGGTCTATCTTTGCATGGAGGTAGAATATTCTTTAGTATTGTACGAAGGGGGCAAAAACCGCTTGCTCCATCAATCAAGAGTGCAATAATCAACAGTAGCTGAATAATAAATGCATACTGAAAGTTTTGGCTTCCTGCCAATCCCATAGAGAGACCTATAATGATTGCAATAATAATACTTCTCATTCTATCTACACACATCAAAAATCCTTTAATAGAGTAATTAAATTATACCAAAAGCTGTTTAAGCTTGCGCAGTTTCGACTCTGGGGCTGTGATGTGCCACTTTACACTCTCGCTGCCAAACTCACGCTCGATGTTGTCGATTTGGCAACTGTTTAAGTGGTACTCTACCTGGCGCTGCATCGGGTAGGGTGCTTCGTAGCAAAACTCTTCGAGTGCCTCGTATGGCAGAAGCTCTGCATGTTCAATAACAGCAGCAGCCGCGCTGCTATATGCTCGCACCATTCCACCAACTCCAAGTTTTATACCGCCAAAGTATCGCACTGTAAAGAGAGCACTCTCTATAATGTCTGCACCACGCAGATGGTTTAGGGTAGGGGTGCCGGCTGCTCCTTTGGGCTCGCCGTCGTCACTGCTGTTTTCGACTATCTGATTATGCTCGTTGAGGTAGCGATAGGCGTAGACGATATGGTTCGCTTTTGGGTGTTGCTCTTTCGCCTCGGCATAGAGCACTTTAAATTGATGGTATGGAACTAAAAAAGATATAAACTTCGAGCGTTTCTCTTCGGTTTGAGTTTGAAAAATAGAATCGACACTATACATAAACGCTATTGTAGTATAATACACTAAAAAAGAGGTTCTATTGAGTAGCTATGATGCAGTAGTTTTAGGTGCGGGTGCAAGCGGTATGGTTGCAGCAATAAAATTGGCACAAAATGGCAAAAGTGTAGCTATAATCGAGCGCCAAAGC
>JANTGQ010000192.1 GCA_024762845.1 Nitratifractor sp.
CCAACAACAGTTGCGGCAAAAACAGGCTCTTTTTTATGTGTTATAGCAGTAACTTCCATAACCGGGAACTCCTCTACCAACGTATAGTAGCCTGTATGGTCACCAAATGGTCCCTCTGGTGCGAAGCTATTGGGGTCTACATATCCTTCTATAACAAAATCAACATCTTCTGGAACATAGATATCGTTAGTAATAGATTTAACTAATTTGGCGTTTTTATTACGAATAAATCCATATAACAGTAGCTCAAACATACCATGCGGCATAGGTGCCTGCCCACACCAGATATAGAGTGGGTCACCACCTATACCAATGCTTACAGGCATCTTTTTATTAGCCTTTGCATACTGGTCAAAAAAGTTACTTGCATCTTTGTGTATCTGCCAGTGCATAGCGAGTTTATTGCTATCTAACTGCTGCAATCTATACATTCCAACATTTTGCATACTGCCATCTAAGCTTTGGGTATAGACTTGCCCCATTGTTATAAAGCGACCTCCATCCTCCTCCCATGTTTTGAGTATAGGTAGTTTATCTAAGTTAATATCTTCGCCTTTTAAAATAACCTCTTGGCACTCTCCCTTTTTAGAGCCTCGTTTTGGAAAGACATTTTTTAAGCTTACTAGAGTCGGGAGCATTTTGATTTTTTCTAACAGACCTTTGGGTGGCTTAAACTTCATTAATGACTCTATAGACTTTCCAATATCATCTGGTTCTTTACCAAAAATCTTTCTTGTTATCTCTTTATTTGCAAAAATATTCATTAACACCGGTGTATCGTACTCTATATTCTTAGCCTTATAGACGGGTTTTGTAAATAAAATTGGTCTTGAGTCACTTTTTTTTACTTCTAAATAGGCAATATGTGGAATTTCTAACTCTACATCTAAGGGTTTATCTATTACTTTTAAACTTCCGTGCTCTTTTAGAAATGCAATTACATCTTTCATTTTAACTCTTTTAATTGGGCTCATAGCAAATCTAATTTAGAGGTTCCCTTTAAATTACATTTGCTATTACTTAGTTATAATTATACAAAAAAGAGATTAGGAACCCTATGAAGATTTTAGTCAGTGCATTTGAGCACTCCGCCAATATCCATCTAAAATCGGTTTTAAATGAGTTACAGTGCGACTACACACTAAGCGGTATCTTTGACGAAACACTCGGTAACCCTATTGTAGATATGCAAAAACAGGCAGTAATGGGCTTTAGCGATGTAGTAAAAAAGATACCAATGTTTTTAAAGCTTGCCAATAAAATGGTTGAACTCTCTAAAGATTCCGACAAAGTTTTGCTCATTGATAGCTCTGGCTTTAACCTCCCATTGGCTAAAAAGATTAAAAAAAAGTATCCAGATAAAGAGATACTCTACTACATTCTTCCACAGGCATGGGCGTGGAAGAGGAAAAGAGTATACACACTGGCAAAAAATGTAGATAAGCTGCTCTCTATTTTACCATTTGAAGCAAGCTACTACCCAAAAGAGGCGAAGATATCCTATGTTGGGCACCCACTTCTAGACCAGATAAAAGAGTATAAAACCACTACCGCACAAGAGGACAGAAAAATCCTCTTCATGCCTGGCAGCAGAAGTGGCGAAATCTCGCGTCTAATGCCTATTTTTAGAGAACTTGGTAAAAATTTTAAAGATTCAGAGCTACTTTTGGCAGTTCCACAACATTTAAAAGACTCCTTAGAGATATATGGTGATATAAGCAAATTCACAGTAGTCCACAACTCTCAAAAAGCTCTCAAAGTTGCAGATTTTGCCTTTATCTGCTCTGGAACAGCAACTTTGGAAGCGAGTATTGTAGGTACTCCATTTATTCTAAGCTACATCGCTAAATCAATAGACTACTTTATTGGAAAAAAATTAATCAAACTAAACTATATAGGTTTGGCAAATATATTTTTTAAGCATATGAAAAAAGAGCCCATACATCCAGAACTTATACAAAACGAAGTAACTGCGAAGAATTTACTACAAACATACAAAAGCTTTAATAGAGAAAACTTTCTAAAAAACAGTAAAATTTTGCGAGACTATCTACAACATGGTAGTAGTAAAAAGGTTGCTCAAATTTTAGAGAAAGAGTAATCTCAATCTATAGGGTTATAAGAGGTGCCCTACATTTAAAAGAGAAGCAACATATCATTCCATCTTGCACCACCATGTGAAGATTTCGATACTCCCTGATGGACAAAGCCAAAACTCTCATAAAATTGAATAAGATTATCTTTACAGGTAAGCACTATACCCTTTCGCCCATTTTTTCGACTAACATCAATAAAGTGTTTCATAAGAAGAGTTGCATAGCCTTTTCTTTGATACTTAGGATCAACCGCTAAACCAAAAACAGTCTGGTAGTCTCCATTTGGATCGTGTAGTTTTGGGTTGCTGTAGAGTGCATCCGGCAGTTCAGGAGCACTATAGATTGCTCCATTTATATGCCCGACAACTCTACCTTCGCACTCAATCACAAAAAAAGAGTCAGGAAACACTGAAAAACGTTTTTCAAAAGTCTCTAAAGAGGCTGCCTCTTCTCGCGGAAAGCAAGCAGCCTCTATCTGTGCAATAGAGCTAATATCTTTGAGCTCTGCCTGACGTACGATACACAAACTTACAGCTTCTCTACCACACGAATAGAGTTGATATCATCATTTTGGGTAATGCTATCAAGATTTTTAAAACTCTCTAAATCATCTTCTTGAATATTTCCAAATACTGTGTGTACACCATCTAAATGAGGTGTCTCTACAAATGTAATAAAGAATTGGCTACCACCAGTATCTTTACCGGCATGCGCCATAGAGAGCGCCCCACGGTTGTGTTTTACTCTGTTGTCGCTTTCGCATGCAATTGCCCAGTCAGGTCCGCCTGTTCCTGCAAGACTTGGGTTACTTTTAGAGTATGGGCAACCACCCTGAGCCATAAAGCCAGGAATTACACGGTGAAACTTAAG
>JANTGQ010000193.1 GCA_024762845.1 Nitratifractor sp.
ACTAAGCCGGTGAGAGCCAAAAAAGTAGTTGCTCTCCTCTATAAATTTGCTACTGTCAGGTCCTCTGTGTGCAAGAAGCCCAAAAGCCTCTTGTATCTCTTTGTCGCAAGAGCCTAGCTCCTCTTTACCTAGAACACCAAAGATAGAGCACATTACTTAAAATAGCGCCTTTGTTAACTCTTCTATCGTGTAACTCTTACCATTAATAATGATTTTACCACCTTTAAGCTCCCCTTTAACTCTATAAACAGAATCTTTCACACTCACAAAACCTTTCGATTTTGCCATATCTAAAAAGAGCAGGGAAAGCGGGTTGAGTTTCATAATTAAATCTCTCTGCATAGCGATATCAAAAGTGCCATCAACAAGTGTTAGCTGCTGTGCCATCAGAGATATCATTGCACTTTGAATATTGTTTCCGCTCAGTGGCTCGCCTTTGTAGAGGAGGTTTAGCTTAATAAAATTCTCTTTTTTGCTCTTCATCGTCCAATCAACAATAAGGTGACTCTTATCTTTCAGAAGCAGATGGTTTATAGTTGGTACAAGCGAATTTGTCAGCTCTGTAGACTCTATAATCGCTTTTTGTATCTCTATATCGTTGCCACTTTGATTGGCACTACTTAACTTCGCATTAATCTTCTCAAGCTTTTGCGAGAGTTTAATCAACTCTACAACACCTTTAATACCAAAATTTTGAAAACCTAAATGGAGTTTGCTCTTCTCAATCCCTTGTGCCAAGACAATACTTTTAGCATCGAGTGCTTTGTAATCTATATCTATAGCGGCATCTAAAAGTTTTTCATCAACTTTTCTAATTTCACTGCCAATATCTAAAGCAAACTTTACATCTATCTTTTTGGCGCCGCTTTGCCCCTTTAAACCAAGCTCTTTTATATGGAGTGCTGTTTTGCCAAAAAGTACTACACCATCTACAGGAGCATCTGTAATTATATTTTCACCCTCAATATCTTTTAGATAGAGCTCTCCGTTTTTTACTGTATCTTTTACCATAAGAGACTCTAACTCTACTTTTGTCTCTCCTTCAAGAGTCTCTAAATCTGTTTCACTTTTGATTTCTAGTTTTGAAGCGCTTATCTTTAGCTCTGCATCTCCTGCATCTTTAATGGGATCAACAGTAAACTCCTCTTTTAGCTCTCCGCCAAAACTTACTATACCTTCGTAGCTGTATTTGACATCATCTTTAATGCTCTTTTTTAAATTTTGCGCAACAGAGGGAGCAAAAAAGTCTAATAGTGACCCCTTTGCACTCAGCCCCGCACTCGCTAACGTAAACTCGGGTGATGTAACAATTGGACCATCATCATATGCTACATGCATCAGTTTGCTATTAAATATCTCTTTATATATTGGGTCTGCCGAGCTAAGGCTTAAGTCATACCCATCACCACTCTTGCTAGCATTTAGCTCAAACGCGCCATTTGTTTTTAAATTATACATTTTTACAATTTTATCCATAGCACTCTGCGCACTCAGAAGCGAAAAACCAAGTGCCAAAATTGCCGAAACTACTGCTTTTTTCATAGAATATCCTTTGTTATTTATGTAAGTATACAAAAAATATTTATAAAACTATGTTAGAATGCAAAAAACTTTTTATCTGGTTAGAGAGTAGCATTCGTACCAAGTAGAGCCAGATTTACTCAAAAAATGGGAGTTTTATGAAAAACTTAATTATCGTCGAGTCACCTGCAAAAGCAAGAACAATAGGTAGCTTTTTAGGCAGAAACTATAAAGTGGTTGCATCCAAAGGGCATATTCGCGATTTGCCAAAGACACAATTTGGTATTACTATCGACGAGGGGCACTTTACTCCGAAATATGTTGTCTCAAAAGAGAATAAAGAGACCGTTAAAGAGCTTAAAAAACTCGCAAAAGCAGCCGAGACTATATATATCGCGACCGATGAAGACCGCGAAGGGGAAGCAATAGGCTACCATGTTGCAAAAGCTATTGGGAAAGAGCCAACGCAGCTACCACGTATTGTATTTCACGAAATTACGAAAAGTGCAATAAAAAAAGCGCTCGATACCCCAAGAATTATAGACATGGACAGTGTCGATGCCCAGCAGACACGGCGTCTACTCGATAGAATTGTGGGGTATAAACTCTCTCCACTCCTTGCTAGTAAAATCCAAAAAGGTTTAAGTGCAGGGCGTGTGCAGAGCTCTTCGTTAAAGATAGTTGTCGATAGAGAGCGAGAGATTCGCGCCTTTAAACCAGTAACCTACTTTACAATAGAAGCACTCTTTAACCAAGTAATAAAATCGGGACTCTATAGCTACAAAAGCAAAAAAATAGGTAAACTCGATATCGGCACACAAGAGCTAGCAGACGAAATTGTAAAGAGCTCCAAAGCAGATATTTTCAAAGTTGATGCCATAGAGACTGTTAAAAAATCTGCCAAAACACCACCACCGTTTATGACCTCTACTCTGCAGCAAGCTTCATCGACACAGCTTGGGTTTGCACCAAAGCGAACAATGCAGATTGCCCAAAAGCTCTACGAGGGTGTAAAGACAAACAGTGGTGTAAGTGGTGTGATTACCTACATGAGGACAGACAGTCTTAACCTCGCAGCCGAAGCGGTAGAGAGTGCACGGGCATTTATAGAAAAGAGTTTTGGTCCAAAGTATCTGCCAGCTAAGCCAAAGTTCTACTCGACAAAATCAAAAGCTGCTCAAGAGGCACACGAAGCTATACGCCCTACAAATATAGAGTTTACACCCCAAATTGCAAAGCAGTATTTAGAGTCGAGTGAGCTGCGTCTCTATACGCTTATCTACAACCGCTTCTTGGCATGCCAAATGGAAAACGCGCAGTATGAGCTGCAAAATGTCTTCTTTAAAGGAACCGATGCAGTCTTTAAAGCACAGGGTAAAAAGATGCTCTTTGATGGCTTCTATAGAGTAACTGGATACAACGATAAAGATACTATCCTACCAG
>JANTGQ010000194.1 GCA_024762845.1 Nitratifractor sp.
TTTTATCTCTTCATGCGCTCTACTCTGATTTTTTCTATTTTTTGCAATACTATCAATAAGGATTGGGTATGAAGTTAATTATTCAGGTACCATGTTACAATGAGGCAGAGACTCTTGCTATTGCACTTGGTGCACTGCCTAGAGAGGTTGAGGGGTTTGATAAGGTTGAGTGGCTAATTATTAATGATGGTAGTACTGATGATACAGTAAAAGTTGCCAAAGAGTGTGGAGTTGACTATATTGTAAACTTTAAACACAATCAGGGGCTTGCCAAAGGTTTTATGGCGGGCTTAAAAGAGTCTCTAAAACAGGGTGCAGATGTTATAGTAAACACAGACGCAGATAACCAGTATGAGGCAGAGGATATTCCAAAGCTAGTCGCTCCTATTTTAGAGGGAAAAGCAGAGTATGTTATTGGGGCTCGACCAATTTCGCAGACAGAGCACTTTTCGCCTACAAAAAAATTGTTACAAAAGTTAGGTTCATGGGTAGTAAGAAAGGCGAGTGGAACCGATATTCCAGATGCACCAAGTGGATTTAGAGCGATAAGTCGAGAGTGTGCCATGGAGCTAAATGTTTACAACAACTATACCTACACACTTGAGACTATTATACAAGCTGGTCAAAAGAATATGGCAATTACCTCTGTGCCGATTCGCACAAATGAAGATCTTCGTCCGTCACGCCTTTTGTCGAGTATTCCAAACTATATCAAAAAGTCGATTGGAACCATTGTTAGAATCTCTGTTGTTTATAAGCCGTTTCAATTCTTTATGACTATTGCAGCAATACTCTTTGGGCTTGGTCTTCTACTTGGTTTACGCTATCTCTATTTTTACTTTAGTGGTGAAGGAGATGGGCATGTGCAGTCTGTTATCCTCTCGGGGATACTTATGGGAATGGGCTTCCAGACAGGATTAATAGCCTTTGTTGCAGATTTGCTCTCTGTAAACAGAAAGCTGCTTGAAGAGCAAAGAGTAGAGAATTTAAAAGCCAAATATGATACTGAGAGCTAATTTTAATGCACTCTATTTGCGGGCAGCAAACCAAGAGGTTCTTTAGATGAAAGTACTCTTTACATGTGCAGATAAACCCACTATTTCTAGAAACCTTTTTCATGCAAGCGTCTTGAAGAAGCATTTTGACTATAGCGAGTGTGTCTCGGGGGCGAAAGGGTATGCTAGTAGGTATCCTTCTATTCTTTCACGTTTGCCATTTAAGATGTTTGGAAGAGATTTCTATTTTGTAGCTTATATGGGGCACTTTTTGGTTCCTTTTATGCGGTTGTTGAGCTCTAAGCCAATAGTATATGATTTCTACCTTTCGCTCTATGATGTAATGTGTAATGATAGAAAAATTCTCAAACCAGACTCTTTTTTGGGTCGTATGATCTACTTTTTTGAGAAACGCTCTTTGCAAAAAGCTGATTTTGTAATTGTAGACACCAATAAGCTTATTGAGACACTCAGCACAGAGTATGGCATAGAGAAGAGCAAATTTGTGCGTGTTCCATTAACGATTAACGAGACAAACGTTTACCCTAAAGAGGTGCCAGCGTATGCAGAGAGTTTTAGCGTGCTTTATGTAGGTAGCTATATACCACTACATGGAACACCAATTATAATAGAAGCAGCAAAGATTTTGCAAGAGATGGGTGATGATACAAAGTTTTTAATGATAGGGCAGGGACCTGATTTACAAAAGTGTAAAGAGCTTGCTACTCAATACGGTTTAAAAAATATAGAGTTCAAAGGGTATATGCCGCTTGCTGAGTTAAATAACTACTATAACGCTTGCGATATCAACTTAGGACTCTTTAACAGCGGTGAACGGGCAAACAGTGTGGTACTGAATAAAACAAATGATGCATTTCGAGTAGGAAGACCCCACTTAACGCTAGAAACTGATGCGATGAAAGAGTGTTTTTGTGATAACTATGATATCTTTTTTGTCAAAGATATTAAGCCGCAAACCCTTGCAGAGAGAATTTTAGAGATAAAAAGAGATCCGGAGCTTCTGCAAGAGGTATCTAAAAATGCATTAGACTCTTACGATAGATACCTCAGTAATGAGAGAGCAGAGGCTATTGTGGTTGAAGAGATTTTTAATAAGTTAAAAGAGAATTAGAAGCTATATGGATAGAGAGACGATAAAAAAAGTAGCATATACCCTAGGCAAGATATTAGGTTTTTTAGGGCTCATTTTTGTTCTTTATAAACTCTCAACTGAGTATACCTTAGAGAGCTTTTACACGAAGCTGGCAGCATTCACTTCGTCGATTCCTCTCTTAATCTTTTTAAATCTACTCTCTTCTCTTATTGGTATATATGTTTGGCATTTAATGCTTAAGGGGTATGCAAAAAAAGAGTTTGACTATTTGAGCTCCTACTACTATTTTGCAAAGACCGAAATTGCGAAATATCTGCCGGGTAATCTTTTCCATTTTATTGGAAGGCAGGCTTTGGCATCGAAATTGTTGATTTCACAAGTTGAGATGGCAAAGATTTCTCTGCTTTTTACCCTTCTTTTGGCTGTGGGTACATTGATTGCAGCTACACTATTTGCACTACTGGCTGATACTATAGGTATAAAGATAAAAGCTACTCTGTGTTTTGTTACTGTTGCAGCAGTGGCAGGAGTGCTCTTTGCATATCCAACATTTACAAAGTCTCAAAAACTCTCTTTTGCCTTTACTCTTGCTTTTTCTATTGCTCTGCAAGGAGTGATTTTGGCTTTGATTATAGGATATCAGATTGATAGTATCAATTTTGGGCTCTTTGCCCAGACAGCATCAATATATATTCTCAGCTGGCTAATAGGGTTTGTAACACCGGGTGCTTCAGGTGGATTGGGGGTTAGAGAGGGGGCATTTATTGCTATTGCCAATTTTGTACATCTTTCTATATCTTCTGAAGTGATAATTTTTTC
>JANTGQ010000195.1 GCA_024762845.1 Nitratifractor sp.
TTGGTGGTACTGTTGGAGATATCGAAGGTTTACCATTTCTTGAGACAATTAGAAATATAAAACATGAGTTAGGCAGCAGTAGAGTTATGAATATTCACGTGACCCTGCTTCCTTACATTAAGGCTGCCGGAGAGCTTAAAACCAAACCAACACAACACTCTGTAGGAGAACTGCGTCGTATCGGAATTACCCCAAATATGATAATTTTGCGAAGCGAGCAGCCTATTCCTAAAGATGTAAAACAAAAAATTGCCTATAGTTGTGATGTCGATTTAGACTCTGTTGCAGAAGCAGTAGATGCAGCAACTATATACCGTGTTCCTCTTAACTTTTTGTCTCAAGATATTTTGACACCAATAGCAAGACAACTAAATCTAGGAGAGTTAACACCAAATATAGGAAAGTGGAGCTCTTTAGTGCAACAGATTATTCATCCAAAAGATAAAGTAAAAATTGCATTTGTCGGTAAGTATCTTGATTTAAAAGAGTCATATAAGTCATTAACCGAAGCCCTTATCCATGTAGGTGCCAATCTTGACAGCAGAGTTGATATTAAATGGGTGGACAGCGAAGAGATAGAAGAGGATGGTGCCAATAAATTCTTAGAGAGTGTTGATGGAGTCTTGGTAGCCGGAGGCTTTGGAGAGCGTGGTGTAGAGGGAAAAATAGAAGCAATCAAATACGCTAGAGAGAATAAAATACCTTACCTTGGTATCTGCCTTGGTATGCAGTTGGCAATTATAGAGTATGCACGCAATGTTTTAGGTTTAGAAGATGCAAACTCTATTGAGTTTGATGAAAACTGTAAAAATCCGCTTATCTACCTAATCGATAACTTTATCGATGCATCCGGACAGCAGCAGATTAGAACAACAACATCGCCACTAGGTGGAACAATGCGTCTAGGCGAGTATAAGTGTGAAGTAAAAGAGGGTTCAAAACTCTACGAAGCCTATGACAGCTCTATAATTTACGAACGCCACCGCCACAGATACGAAGCAAATCCTGCATACAGAGAGCAGCTTGAGAGTGCCGGTTTAGAGGTAACGGGTGAGTCAAACGGCTTAATTGAAGCTGTAGAGATAAAAGAGCACCCTTGGTTCTTGGGTGTACAGTTCCACCCAGAGTTTACATCGAGACTTCAAAAACCAAACCCTGCAATTTTAGCCTTTGTAAAAGCAGCCAAAGAGTTGAATGCATAAAAGTAGACCCCTTACAAAAGAGCTACTCTACCAAGAGCTCTACAATCGCCATAACGGAAAGTTCTTTACTCTAAAAGAGTTGCCCTACCCCAAACAGTTTAAAGATATGGAGCGAGCCTTAAAACGCGTTGCAGAAGCAATAGAGTGCAAAGAGAGAATAGCGATTGTCGGCGACTACGACGTTGACGGTACCGTTGCTACCACAATTATGCGAGAGCTCTTTTTGGCAATTGGCTATGAGATTGAGTGGATTATACCAAACCGCTTTAAAGATGGCTACGGCTTAAGTAAAGGGGTAATAGACAGGCTAAATGCCGATCTGATTATAACTGTCGATAATGGAATTGCTGCAGTAGATGCTGCAAAAGTCTGCAAAGAGCGAGGTATCGACCTTATCATTACAGACCACCACAGCATCCCCCCTACTCTGCCAGAAGCCTATGCTATTATAAACCAAAAACAATCCGATTGCTCGTTTCCATTTAAAGAGATATGCGGTGCCCAAATCGCCTGGTATTTTGCTGTTGCCCTATGTCGTAAACTTAATGTAAAGATAGATGCAAATGAGCTTTTGGCTCTTGCCTCTCTTGCAATTGTAGCAGATATTATGCCACTAACCGGCATAAACAGAACAATGCTCCTAGCCGGTATAGCCTATCTCAAACGCAGTAAAAAGCCCTATGTAGAAGCTATGCGCCTAAAAGGGATGATAGATGAGACACTCTCTAGTGAAACCATAGCCTTCTATATTGCGCCACTTATCAACAGTGCCGGGCGTCTAAAAGATGCCTCAATCGCAAGTGATATGCTCTTTAGCCGCTCTGTTTCAGAAGCGCAAGCACTTTTAGAAGAGCTTACAGCCCTTAATAACGAGCGCAAAGCAATCGAAAAAGAGATCACATCAAAGGCTCTTAAACAGGTAAACAGCAGCGATAAAATTGCCATTGTATGGGGCAAAGATTGGCACGAAGGTGTTATTGGTATTGTCGCCTCAAAAGTAGCCGAACACTACAAAGTACCTGCAATTGTCCTTAGCTGCAAAGATGGCATCTGCAAAGGAAGCGGTAGAAGTTACGGAGAGTGCGACCTTTACGCTCTAGTAGCCAAAGCAAGAGAGTACTACCTAAAATTTGGCGGGCACAAAAGTGCACTTGGTCTTAGCCTAGAAGCCGAAAAACTCCCATTTGTCAAACAACTCTTAAATATAGAAG
The DNA here is from genome assembly GCA_024762845.1 of Nitratifractor sp. Taxonomy (GTDB): domain Bacteria; phylum Campylobacterota; class Campylobacteria; order Campylobacterales; family Sulfurovaceae; genus JAADEQ01. The sequence goes on from JANTGQ010000195.1 coordinate 2,414, forward strand.
CAACCTCTATGTGTAAAGAGCAACACCACGATGCGACTATTCTAGGACTCTTGCCTTTCGACGAGATAGATTTTGAAACATTAGAGATACTAGAAAAATTCGAACCCTACGGAGAGGCAAACCCTAAACCAAAATTTGTAGCCAAAGGTGTTAATATAATCGAAAGCAAAGATGTCGGTAAAAACGCCGAACACAGAAGCTACTACCTAAAACACGGCAACAAAAGCTACCGCGCCATAGAGTTCAGAACCAAAGACACCTGCTCTAGCGGCGACACCGCCGATATCCACTACAGACTCAGCCGAAACAACTATAATGGCAAAAGTTATATTAATTTAACAATCGAGCATATAGAACATTCCAACTCTTAGTGCCCTACTCTTTTAACTTATAGTGACTACTATTAAGATACTCGGCTACCTTAGCCTGCTCCTCGGGGAACCAGCCGATGTTTAAAAAATTATCACAGTTGGCAACCCATGTTTTTATATCTTTTT
>JANTGQ010000196.1 GCA_024762845.1 Nitratifractor sp.
TTGGTGGTACTGTTGGAGATATCGAAGGTTTACCATTTCTTGAGACAATTAGAAATATAAAACATGAGTTAGGCAGCAGTAGAGTTATGAATATTCATGTCACTCTTTTGCCTTATATTAAAGCTGCAGGAGAGCTAAAAACAAAGCCAACGCAACACTCTGTAGGAGAACTTCGTCGTATCGGAATTACACCAAATATGATAATTCTACGAAGTGAACAGCCTATTCCAAAAGATGTAAAACAAAAAATTGCCTATAGCTGCGATGTCGATTTAGACTCTGTTGCAGAAGCAGTAGATGCGGTTACTATATACCGTGTTCCTCTTAACTTTTTGTCTCAGGATATTTTAACGCCAATAGCAAGACAGTTAAATCTTGGAGAGTTAACACCAAATATAGGAGAGTGGAGCTCCTTGGTTAATCAAATTATTGATCCTAAAGATAGAGTTAAAATTGCATTTGTTGGGAAATACCTTGACTTAAAAGAGTCTTATAAATCATTAACAGAAGCTCTTATTCATGTTGGTGCAAACCTTGATAGCAGAGTTGATCTTGTATGGGTTGACAGTGAAGAGATTGAAGAGGATGGCGCAAATAAATTTTTAGAGAGTGTAGATGGTATCTTAGTTGCCGGAGGCTTTGGAGAGCGCGGTATAGAGGGAAAAATTGAGGCAATTAAGTATGCTAGAGAGAATAAAATACCATTCCTTGGCATCTGTCTTGGTATGCAGCTGGCAATTATAGAGTATGCCAGAAACGTCCTAAAAATGGAAGAGGCTAACTCTGTTGAGTTTGATGAAAATTGTAAAAATCCGCTTATCTACCTCATTGATAACTTTATCGATGCCTCAGGGCAGCAGCAGATTAGAACAACAACATCACCACTTGGTGGAACAATGCGTCTTGGAGAGTATAAGTGTGAGGTTAAAGAGGGTACAAAGCTTTTCGATGCATACGATAGCTCAATAATCTACGAACGCCACCGCCACAGATACGAGGCAAACCCGGCATATAGAGAGCAACTAGAGAGTGCTGGTTTAGAGGTAACGGGTGAGTCAAACGGCTTAATCGAAGCTGTAGAGATTAAAGAGCACCCATGGTTTTTAGGTGTACAATTCCACCCAGAGTTTACATCGAGACTACAAAAACCAAATCCTGCAATTTTAGCTTTTGTCAAAGCAGCCAAAGAGTTGAATGTATAAAGATAGACCTCTGACAAAAGAGCTTCTCTACCAAGAGCTCTACAATCGCCACAACGGAGAGTTTTTTACTCTAAAAGAGCTCCCCTACCCCAAACAGTTTAAAGATATGGAGCGGGCTCTCAAGCGTGTTGTCGAGGCGATAGAGTGCAAAGAGAAGATAGCAATAGTCGGCGATTACGACGTTGACGGCACAGTTGCAACCACAATAATGCGAGAACTTTTTGTGACTATTGGCTATGAAGTTGAGTGGATTATACCAAATCGTTTTCGAGATGGCTACGGTCTCAGCAAAGGGGTTGTTGATAAGCTTAATGCCGATTTGATAATAACAGTAGATAACGGTATTGCTGCGGTAGAGGCTGCAAAAGTGTGTAAAGAGCGAGGTATCGACCTTATCATTACAGACCACCATAGCATCCCCCCGACGGTGCCCGAAGCGTATGCTATTATTAACCAGAAACAATCCAGTTGCCCATTTCCATTTAAAGAGATATGCGGTGCCCAAATCGCCTGGTATTTTGCTGTTGCCCTATGTCGTAAACTTAATGTAAAAGTAGATGCAAACGAGCTACTAGCACTCGCTTCGCTTGCAATTGTAGCAGATATTATGCCACTGACTGGAATAAACAGAACAATGCTCCTAGCAGGTATAGCCTATCTAAAGCGCAGTAAAAAACCTTTTATAGATGCTATGCGCCTTAAAGGTATGGTAGATGACTCTCTCTCTAGCGAAAAGATAGCCTTCTATATTGCGCCACTTATCAACAGTGCCGGGCGCTTAAAAGATGCATCGATAGCAAGTAACATGCTCTTTAGCCGCTCCCTAACGCAGGCACAAGAGCTTTTAGAGGAGCTTACAGCCCTTAATAACGAGCGCAAAGCAATCGAGAAAGAGATAACAGCAAAAGCACTCAAACAGGTAAACAGCAGCGATAAAATTGCCATTGTCTGGGGTGAAGATTGGCACGAAGGTGTTATTGGAATTGTCGCCTCAAAAGTAGCCGAACACTACAAAGTACCAGCAATTGTACTTAGCTGCAAAGATGGTATCTGTAAAGGAAGCGGCAGAAGTTACGGAGACTGCGACCTCTATGCCCTTGTAGCTAAAACAAGAGAGTACTACCTAAAATTTGGTGGACACAAAAGCGCATTAGGTCTTAGCCTCGAAGCCGAAAAACTGCCATTAGTTAAACAACTTTTAAATATAGAAGCTGCCTCTATGTGTAAAGAGCAACACCACGATGCGTCTATTCTAGGACTCTTGCCTTTTGATGAGATAGATTTTGAAACACTAGAAATCCTAGAAAAATTTGAACCCTACGGAGAGGCAAACCCCAAACCAAAATTTGTAGCCAAAGGTGTTTCTATACTTGAGTGCAAAGATGTCGGCAAAAATGCCGAACACAGAAGCTACTACCTAAAACACGGCAACAAAAGCTACCGCGCCATAGAGTTTAGAACCAAAGACACCTGCTCCAGCGGTGACACCACGGACATCCACTACAGACTCAGCCGAAACAACTATAATGGCAAAAGTTATATTAATTTAACAATCGAGCATATAGAACACTCCAACTCTTAGTGCCCTACTCTTTTAACTTATAGTGACTGCTATTAAGATACTCGGCTACCTTAGCCTGCTCCTCGGGGAACCAGCCGATGTTTAAAAAATTATCACAGTTGGCAACCCATGTTTTTATATCTTTTT
>JANTGQ010000197.1 GCA_024762845.1 Nitratifractor sp.
AAAAAGGAGAAATTTATGGCATTATACGAAAGAGACTATACAGCAAGTCAAGCTGAGAGTACAATAAGCAGCACACGTGTTGACTTTTTAAAGAAGACATACCAACTGCTGGCACTTAGTATGGTTATGGCAGCACTTGGAGCATACTTAACTATGCCGTTTGCTGCAGCTGTACAGAGTATGAAATGGGTAATTTTTGGTGCAGAGCTTTTGGTTCTGTTTTTTGGTTTAAGTATGTCACGCGGAAAGCCTGGACTTAATATGTTTATGCTTTTCTTGTTTACATTCTTAACAGGTGTTTCACTGGTTCCACTATTGGCGACACTTATCGGTTTAGGCAAAGGTGCAGTAATTGGAAACGCATTTTTGGCAACATCTGTACTATTTGGTGCACTAAGCCTATTTGCAATTAACTCTAAAACAGACTTTAGCAGTTGGGGAAAACCACTCTTTATTACACTTATTGTAGTAGTTGTGGCTTCGATTGTTAATATCTTTTTAGGTAGCGGTGTACTTGGTGTAATTATCAGCGCGGCAGTTTTACTATTGTTTGGTCTATTTACAATCTACGATACACAAAACATTGCAAATGGTGCATACGATTCACCAGTAGACGCGGCTGTAAGCCTTTACTTAGACTTTTTAAATATGTTTACAGTAATTTTACAGTTTATGGGTTTAGCGAGTGACGACTAGGTCAATCGATAGAGTAATCGATGCAAATCTAAACCGCCTGCGAGAGGCTCTGCGCCTCTTGGAGGATATTCAACGATATATCTACGACAACAGAGAGTTAAGCTACGCATTTAAAGAGCTTCGGCACAAACTTACACCACTTTTTGATTCCAAAAGATTAGAGTCTCGCGATATTGTTAACGATGTAAGTAAAGAGTCAACAGAGTCTGAGATGCAACGCACTAATATAAAAGCTTTGATAGCAGCTAATTTTTCTCGTGCAACCGAGTCTGCAAGAGTTTTAGAAGAGACATTTAAGTTAGTTGATACCAGCGCTTCTGCCACTGCAAAAGAGATACGCTACAGACTCTACAATTTAGAGATTTTAGTACACAAAGGTTTAGAGAGTGAGTAAAACTATATTTGGTCCCGTTAACTCCCGCCGTTTTGGTAAGTCACTAGGAGTAGATTTAAGCCCCGGGACAAAACAGTGTAACTTTGATTGTCTCTATTGCGAGCTAGAACCTGCAAAAACTCTTGCGAGTCAAAGCAGTGTTGTACCACTAAAGAGCCTTGTTAGTGATATTCAAGAAGCACTAGAGAGCCATAAAAATATCGATGTTCTTACTATCACTGCCAACGGAGAGCCGACACTCTACCCCTATCTAGATGAGTTAATTGAAGAGATTAATAAATTTAAAGGGAACACCAAAACACTCATTCTCAGTAACGGCAGCACCATAGCAGACCCAGTAGTACAGAAAGCGCTTTTAAAGTTCGATAGCGTCAAGCTCTCTTTAGACTGTGCAACTGCCAAGTGTTTTAAAAAGCTTGACCGCCCAGAGTCAAGCATAGACTTAGAGCAGATTAAAGAGGGAATGCTTGCATTTAAAAAAATCTACTCTGGAAACCTTTTAATAGAGATTCTCTTTGTAAAAGATCTGAACGATAACGAGCAAGAGGTAGCTAAGCTTAATGAGTTCCTTTTGCAACTACAGCCAACTCGCGTAGATATAGGCACAATCGACAGACCCCCTGCCTATAAAATATCACCGGTTAGTTACGAAAAACTGCATCAACTCTCTTTTGGCTTTGATTCGTCACTCCATATTGCAATCGCTACAAAAGCACCTACAAGTCTCGAAAAGTTTGACTACACAAAAGAGGAGATTCTTAATACCCTCGCAAGACGCCCATTAACACAGAGTGATATCGAAGCCCTCTTTAGTAAAGAGGCTCAAAAACATTTTCAAGAGTTGCTCTCTTGCGGTAAGATAGTAAAGCAAGACTCCTCAGGTGTGCTTTTTTATAAAGTGGCATAGATGCAACCCGTTACTCTGCTACAGTTAAAAACTCTCCCATCTTACAAGAAGAATCTTAGTAAACTAATTGAAGCACTCAATAAGGCACCAAAGAGCGCTATTATTGTTGCACCCGAGCTCTATTTAACAGGGTTCGATTATGATAATATCGAAGAAGCCTGCTCCTTTAGCGAAGAGGCTATAGCGACTCTGCAAAAACTTCTTACTACCCAAACGCTTGTATTGACACTTTTTCGTAAAGTAGACAATAATATTGTCAATCAAGCCGCGGTTATACATAACAGAACTGTTGTTCATAAACAAAATAAGCATAAACTCTTTAAACTAGGTAATGAGCACCACCACTTTAATGCAGGTAATGGTGAAGATATTGCACTATTTGAGATTAATGGTATAAAGTTTGGTCTACTTATCTGTTTTGAGCTACGCTTTAAAGAGCTATGGCAAAAACTCGAAGGTGCAGATATTATCTGCATACCAAGCCAGTGGGGCGAGCCGCGAAAGAGGCATTTGGAGATACTAGGTAATGCTTTGGCAGTTATGAACCAGTGCTTTGTGCTTGTGTGTAACTCGGCAGATGAGACAATGGCAAAATCGAGTGCTATCTACTCCCCTATGGGTGGCACTACTCTTAATGATGCCAGCGAAAAGATAGAACATTCAATTGATTTGCAAGAGATAAAACTCATGCGAAGATATATTTCACTCTCCTAGCTCAATCAACAGTTTACAGTTAGTTTATTGTCACTTTAATATATTTTTTAATATAAATACCGTAAAACCCTTGTTTTTTTAAAAAAAATATTATATAATATAAAAAACCTCCTATTGACAAGGTTGTAAACAATGACAAAGAGATTATTTATGGAGAAGTTAGCAAGAGAGAGCAGAGAGTACCATTTAAAGCG
>JANTGQ010000198.1 GCA_024762845.1 Nitratifractor sp.
TGATGAAATAGATGTAATTGAGTTTTTTGATGGAAAAATAGATATTACATATATCTCAGAGAGTGAAATCGCTTCTATCCAAGAGGATTACAACTTCTGCGAAGATTGTGCTTTGACAGAAGAGGTATTAGAAGTAGAGTTATAAAAATTTAGAAAGGATTAATTATGGCAGTTCCTAAGAGAAGACATAGTAAAACAAGAGCGTTAAAAAGAAGAACACACTACAAAGCAACACTACCAAGACCGGTAAAAGATGAAGACGGAACTTGGAGAATGCCACACAGAATGAACTTAACAACTGGCGAATATAAGACTCAAGATTAATAATGGGTGATATTACAATTGCCATTGATGCAATGGGTGGGGATCACGGTCCCGAACCTATTATAGAAGGCTTAATGCAAGCCCTTGACGAGAAAAAGTTTAAAGCTGTTTTGGTCGGCGATCAAGACGAAATACTCTCCTATCTTCCACAATACTACTTAGATGATTATCAGGTAAAAATAGTTGACTGTAAAGATGTTATCTCTATGAGCGACACTGCAACAGATGCCTTAAAGAGGAAAGATTCATCTATCTATAAAGCAGTACAGTGTGTTAAAGATGGTGATGCTCATGCGGTTGTATCAGCTGGACACAGTGGAGCTACAATGGCACTGGCAACCCTTCGTATTGGTCGTTTACCACATGTTAATAAACCTCCTTTGGCTACACTAATGCCTAATGCAACACGTACTAAATCGTTACTGCTAGATGTTGGTGCAGTAACAGATTGTAAAGTGCGAAACCTCTATGAGTTTGCAATTATGGGTAAAGCCTACGCAAAAGAGGTTATGGGGATCCCAAATCCAAGAATAGGTCTTTTATCTAACGGTGAAGAGGAGAGTAAAGGCAACGAGTTTACCAAAGAGGCTTTTGTTGCCCTTCAAGAGATAGAGGGCTTTAAAGGGAATGTTGAGGGTAGAGATATCTTTAATGGTGCTGTAGATGTAATTGTTACAGACGGCTTTACCGGAAACATAGTTTTAAAGACCAGTGAAGGCGCAGCAACAGCTATTATTGATTTGATGCGTCAATATATTAAAAAATCAATCCCTGCTAAGATTGGTGCCCTTTTGATGAAGCGTAAGGTATTTACCAACCTTAAAAAACAGATAGATTATGCAGAGTATGGTGGAGCACCACTATTAGGCATTAACGGCTGTGCAATTGTAAGCCATGGCAGCTCTAATGCAAAAGCTATTAAAAATGCAATATTTCAGGCAATAGCATTTGCAAATTCTGATATTAATAAGCGAATCGAAGAGGAACTTGTAGATAGTAAGGAGTAATTCCTTATTTATCCTCTCGTTAGAACCTTAATTCCTGTTTAAGGTACTTTGCAACGGCATCTTCGTCGTTTGTCTCCTTCAACACAATATTAGCAACTTTTTTTAACTCATCTATCGCATTAGCTACAGCTATTTTTCTCCCTGCAGATTGGAACATTCCTATATCATTATGGCTATCACCAAATACTGTAGTATTTTCTATTGATATATCCTCTATCTCTTCGAGTTTTCTAAGCGCGTGTGCTTTATCGCCTAATGGGTTGAGTATGGTAAGGAAATAGCAGTCAAAGTAGGGGTCGTTAGATAGTTTAGTCTCTATCGAGCCTCTAAAGAGCGATTGTAGTCTCTGCTCTAGTGCATGGGCTAACTCTTTGTCTGCTTGGTAGACAATTTTTAAGTTATACTCTTTTGCTCTCAATTGCCCGTCGCAGTATATTCTGTTTCGCATCTCCATAGTTTTAATAATCGTTTTTTGATGCTCATTAAGTACTTTTGGGTAGTAAAACTCTTCGCAATTCTCTCCTTGTGTAACAATAAGCGGCTCGATAGAGAACTCACTTTTACCTACGTCAATTATTGCATCGCCTAACTCCTTGTCGATGTACTCCATATGTACAATATCTCCATTAGGCTTAGCAATTATTGCCCCATCAAGTAAAATCAGAGGCTCATGTAGGTGTAAACCTTTCAGTAGCTCCTGTACCCCTGTAAAACTGCGTGCTGTAGCAACCGAGAGTTTGTTTGTACTAACTGCACTGTTCCAGATACTCTTTGTAAAATTACTTACCGTGGTGTCACTTCGAAGAAGTGTAAAATCCAAATCACTCAAAAATAGTTGCAAAATTAGCCTTTTTTGATGGAATTTTAGCATAATTTGTTGTTGGCTTGTAATACTTAGAATATTAAAGGATTCTGAACTATAATGTTCTTTGAACAAATAATATTTGTAGAAGATAGTTTCTAAATATTGATAAATTTGTATTTGCTATAATACAAAAAAGGGTTTAGATAACTTTTTGCCATATTTTTATATCTACTAAAGTTATCTAGACCTAAATATTATATTAGTTTTGGTCATATAAATGCTGAGAATAGCAATTTAAAGGTAGCATAATGAGTTTAAATCTTTATTCTAAAATTGCTGATAATTACAATAGTAATTCACAAAAGATTAGAGTATTAACAGAACATTGGGTAAAAGAATGTATTTATTGTCCAAGCTGTGGTAATAAGATAAGTGAATATGAAAATAATAAACCTGTTGCTGATTTTTACTGCTCTATGTGTCAAGAAGATTATGAGCTAAAAAGTAAAAAAGATAATATTGGCAAAAAAATTGTAGATGGTGCATACTCAACTATGATACAAAGATTACAAAGTGATTCAAATCCAAATTTTTTCTTTTTAAACTATGATAAGAATAATTTAAATGTAACTAATTTCATTGTAATACCAAAACATTTTTTTATACCTGAAATTATAGAAAAAAGAAAACCTTTATCTCCCACAGCAAGGCGAGCGGGCTGGGTAGGTTGTAATATTTTACTTTATAAAATTC
>JANTGQ010000199.1 GCA_024762845.1 Nitratifractor sp.
CGTAGCGCTTTAAGTACCTTTTTTGCCTTTGCCAGTTCTTTGGCACCTACCGATATTTTTCTGTTAATAAATGGATTACTCAGACCGTTATGAAAGTTCCCCTCCCAACTGATACCTAGATACTCCAGTATCTTCTCGCTATGCGCTACCTTTGCTTTTCTTAGTGCATCTAGTGCCTCTTTGTGGCTAAAAACATAGTAGTACCCCTCCTCTTTTTTGCCGTGTTCATCTAAACTGTCGGCGTCGCTTGCACCATAGTAGAGCCCTTTGTATTGGTACTTCTCTTTTAAGAGTGCTATTGTCTCATCTATTACTTTTTTGTAGAGCTTTTTATGCGTAATATTAAAAGCTATTGCATAGGCTTCTAGCAGTTCAGCATTGGTATAGAGCATCTTTTCAAAGTGTGGTATCTTCCACTGCGCATCGGTGCTGTAGCGGTAAAATCCACCCTCTATCTGGTCGTAAATGCCACCTTTTGCCATATGCTCAAGCATAGATGTTGCCATGCTGAGTGTCCTTTTAGAGTGGTTTACACTATAGATATTGAGCAGTGCAATAATTGTCGAAGCCTGCGGAAACTTTGGAGCATTGCCGATGCCTCCATTTTGACTGTCAAAGCCTTGTGCTACATCTTTTACAAAAGTCTGCTCTAACTGGCTACCCTTTAGGCTCCCGATTTGTTGCTGCCCTACTCTCTCTACCTGTTTCATTAAACTCTCGACACTCTTGGCTATATCTGTTAGCTTTTGTGGATTCTTTTTCTGCAGTGTAACCACTTTCTTTAGCAAATCCCAAAGCCCCATAGAGCCATATCGTGCCTCTAGAGGAATAAAGGTTCCGGAGAAAAAGACCTTTTTATCAGCTGTCATCAGAATTGTCAGTGGCCAGCCGCCGCCTCTGCCGTTCATTACCTGGTATACCTTTTGGTAGTAGCTGTCGATTTGGGGCATCTCTTCTCTATCTACTTTTATGGGTACAAAGTATTTGTTTAGATATTTTGCAAACTCTTTGTTTTCAAAAGACTCCTCTTCCATCACGTGGCACCAGTGGCAAGTGCTGTAGCCAATGGAGAGAAAAATCATCTTCTTCTCTTTTTTTGCTTTTGCAAAAGCCTCTTTACTCCATGGCATCCAATCGACTGGATTATCTGCGTGTTGCTGCAAATAGGGCGACTCTTGATACTTGAGTGCATTTGCATCAATTTGGATTGCTGTTATTACAAGCACTAGAATTATAAATATTTTTCTACGCATAGTTGCTCCTGCTTTATTATTAGACTTCTTGCAAAACTATATACAAGAATATTTTTCTTATTGCACATCATCTTTTATTGAATATTCTTTCGACTTAGCTTTGGCTAGGACTTCAAGAATACTAAATAAAATCTAATGCACACTAAGAAATATCTTCAAAATATATAGTTGTGCAAAAAGTCTATTATTATATCTTCTGTTACTATATTCTATGTGCAAAATAGAGCTTTTTTTTCGATTTTAGCCATGTCTTACTATTCAAAAGTATAAAAATTAAAATTTGGGCTGTTTTTGTGCGATTATGGGGAAATTGTTAAAATGTGTAGAAACTCGGTCTTATGTTATTATATAAATTAATAATTAAAACAACAAGAGATAATCTCTTGTTGTTTAATCTTTAAATACTCTGTTAAAGATAGCATCTACATTTTTAGTATAGTAGTCGTAGTTAAAGCAGTCGCGTATCTGCTCTTCGCTTAGTTTTTCTCTTAACTCTTTATCTTCTAAGAGATATTGAAGATAGAGACTTTCACCTTTTTCGTTTGTAGTTGGTTTGCCTTTTTGAATCTCTTCCCATACTTTCATTGCGTTGCGTTGTACAATTTTGTATGCGTCTTCTCTGCTTACTCCAGCTTTTGGAAGCTCTAAGAGTACTCTTTGCGAGAAGACAAGTCCACCTGTGAGGTTAAGGTTTTTCATCATATTCTCTGGCATTACTGTTAGGTTTGCAATTACGCCGTTCATTCTATGGAGCATAAAATCACTTGTTATAAAGCTGTCTGGCAGCCAAAATCTCTCTGTTGAGCTGTGGCTTATATCTCTCTCGTGCCATAGGGCTACATTCTCCATTGCCGGTATTACATAGGCGCGAATCATTCTTGCAAGACCTGTAATGTTCTCTGTAAGAATTGGGTTTCTTTTATGTGGCATTGCAGAAGAACCCTTTTGCCCTTTTGCAAAAAACTCTTCTGCTTCATAAACTTCAGTTCTTTGTAGGTGGCGTACCTGTACTGCAAACTTTTCTATAGATGAAGCCAAGAGTGCAAGTGCCGATGCCAACCGTGCATAACGATCTCTGTGTACTACCTGATTTGAGCATGGCTCCGGTTTAAGACCAAGCTCTTGCATTGCCAACTCTTCTAGCTCTAAAGGTGCGTGTGCAAAGTTCCCCATCGCTCCACTAATTTGCCCAACGGAAATTACATCTAGCGTCTCTTCGAGATTTTTGAGGTGACGAGAGAGTTCGTCGTACCATACTGCGAGTGTGAGTCCAAAGGTAATTGGCTCTCCGTGGATGCCGTGGCTTCTACCAACCATTAGTGTATATTTGTGCTCATAGGCTCTCTTTTTTACAGACTCCATCAGCATTTTTACATCTTCTATTATAATATTTAGCGAGTCACGCATCTGCAGGGCTACACCGGTATCTACTGCGTCTGAGCTTGTCATTCCGTAGTGGAACCATCTTGACTCTTCGCCTAGAGATTCAGAAACGCTTGTATTAAAAGCAATTAAATCGTGTTTGGTTACTGCCTCTATCTCTTCTATTCTCTCTACAGAGAACTTGGCATTCTCTACTATTTTTTTACAATCTTCGTCTGGAATAAGACCTAGTTTATTCC
>JANTGQ010000200.1 GCA_024762845.1 Nitratifractor sp.
GCAGGTGTCGGGCAGAGTGACTTTAGAACTTTTTTCTATGTTGGCGATGTAAAGCAGTCGCTCTACCGGTTTCGAGGTGGGGTAGAGGAGCTTTTTAACTATGTCGCACAAGAGTATGGTATTGCAGTTGCCACACTCGATACCAACTATCGAAGTGCCAGGCTGATTGTAGAAAAAACAAACGACTGGTTTACGGGAAAAATAGAGGGCTTTGTGCGCCAAAAAGCCAAAAGTGAGTGTGAAGGGTATGTAGAGGTTTGCAATACGCATGAGCCTAAAGAGATAGGCTTACAGAGAGTGCAGGAGTTGCTGCAACTTGGGGTAGAGCTTGAAGATATAGCAATTTTGGTTTTTGCCAACAAAGATGGTATCGCGATGCAAGAGTTTTTAAAAGAGCATGGCATCGACTCTATTTTGAAAACTTCGAGTTCGTTAAAGTATAATCAGAAAATTGCAGCACTTGTTGGGGTGTTGGAGTATCTGCTAAGTAAAGAAGAGATATATATTGCACCATTTAAGCAAAAGATAGCAAAAGATAGCCTCGATTTTACGTGGTTTAAAGCTTACTTGGCTCCGTTTGATGTATTAGAGAGGATTATACGAGAGCACAACTACTATGCCAATGATTTAAATATACTCAAACTGCTCGATTTTGCCAAAAACTTTAGTACTATAGAGGAGTTTTTAGAGGAGTTTAAAAGCTCTAACATAGAGTTGGCAAAAGAGGGAAGAGGTGGCTTGGAGATTATGACAATCCATGGCTCCAAGGGCTTGGAGTTTAAATATACCATTGTGCTTGATAGGTTTGGTGGCAATGCACCCAATAGAGATATGCTACTTTTGGAGAACACAACTCCTGTAAAGATTGATAGAGTCTACTACAAACAGAGCAAAAAAGAGATTTTTATACAAGAGTATGCTAAGGCACTCGAGAGAGAGAAGAGCTTACAGGCAAAGGATAAACTAAACCTGCTCTATGTTGCACTAACAAGAGCAGAACTTGGCTTAATAGTAGTGCAAAAAGAGAAGTCTAGCGAGTTTAAAGTCTTAGAGCTTGAGCCTATGAAGCTTGGCACAATAGAGCCACAGAAGCCTTTAATGAAAGATGCGCTGCCACATCTTAGTAGCCAAATTAGCAGTTATGGCAGGCAAGAGGTAGAACAGTTAGAACAAGAAGAACAGGAGAGAGAGTTATTAAACTACGCTGCTCTGAATTTTGGAGAAGCTCTGCACTATGCGTTGGAGTGTATAGACTTTAGAAGAGAAGAGAGCCTAAAAACTGCAATAGATGCAGTAAAAAACAGGTATGGAACAATGCTAGATAGCTCCCAGATAGCGAGTATAGAAAAAAGAGTCCACAATATTCTAGCGTGTAGCCAATTTAAGGCGTTAATAGCCGATACAAAACTCTTAAAAGAGCAGCCTATTGTCTATAAAGAGCACTTTTATCAGCTAGACTTGCTTGCAAGCGGAAGCGATAAAAATATTGTATTTGACTATAAGAGTTCGAGAAAATTTGAAGTTAAACATAGAGAGCAGGTACAAAACTATGTAGAGGCTCTTCAATCTATGGATAGCAAAGAGGTTAAGGGGTATATTATCTATCTGCTCGAAGAGGGCGTGGAGCTAGTGGAAATTTGAAATAAGCCTGCTATAATAGTATAGCTACAATCTTAGGAGTCTGTATGGAGTTAAAAGAAAACGAAGTTAAAACTATTATAGATACTTTAAAGTCTAAAATTCCCAATATCCTGGCTATCTATATCTTTGGTAGTTTTGCTGACTGCAGTGCAACAGATGAAAGCGATATAGATATTGCATATTTAAGTGAGTGTAGTCTATCGAATGTAGAGCGCTGGGAAGTATCTGCTGATTTGGCTGCAATTTTGAAAAGAGATGTAGATTTGGTGGATTTAAAGAGCAGCAATACTATTTTTCGCTATCAAATTTTATCTACAGGTAACAGAGTTTATGGCAGTGGCTATGAGGTTGAAAGTTTTGAGACCTTGGCGTATAGCTTTTACTTGCGATTTAAACAAGAGAGAAAACCGATAGAAGATGCAATACGAGAAAATAAAACAGTTTTAGGGAGTTGACATGCCTGATGTTGTGTTTAAAAAAGTAGAGACAATACAGAGATGTTTGAATCGAATAAGAGAGGAGTATATCGGTTTTGAAGAGAGTTTCGAGAGCGACTATACCAAGCAAGACTCTGTGATTTTAAACCTAGAGCGGGCTTCTCAGGCGAGTATTGATATTGCTACACATATTATAAAGGTAAATCAGTTAGGGATTCCAAATAGTAGCAGAGAACTCTTTGAAATTTTAGCTAATGCCGAAATAATTAGCAAAGATATAAGTCGACAGATGCAAGGAATGGTAGGGTTTAGAAATATTGCAGTGCATGATTATCAAAACTTAAACTTAGAAATAGTTATATCAATAGTAGAGAAACACTTAAAAGATTTTGAGCAATTTACACAAGAGGTATTGGCAACGTATTAGTGCCTTATTTACGACTGTAAGCCGATTCTTTTTTAGAAACTAAAGAAAACCCTTTTTATAACTTAAAAATAACTTAAATTAATGATTATTTAAGTTTAATAAGTTACAATCTCGCCACTACTTTAGAAAAGTAAGAAAAAACTAGTAAGTGTAAGGAAAATAGATGAAATTTACAAAAGCACTTAAGTCTAGCGAAGTAAAACGCGACTGGATCTTAATAGACGCTGATGGTAAAACTTTTGGTCGTATCTTAACAGAAGCTGCAACTTATCTTAGAGGTAAGCATAAGCCTTCTTTTACTCCAAATGTTGATTGTGGTGATTATGTTGTTATTATTAATGCGAAAAATGCAAAATTTAGTGGTAA
>JANTGQ010000201.1 GCA_024762845.1 Nitratifractor sp.
CCAGGAAAGCTTTTAAGTGCCCACTCTTAAAATCCTCCTCCACAACCTGATGGTCAATCCCAAAAATTATCGATATAAGCTTGGAGCTTAAAAAGTTTCCATCCATTCCTTCAAAGTCTCTACCAAATGCAAAATAGTAGTTCCAGTTGACACTGTAGACACGGTTGTCATCCTCTTTAATAGAGTAAGCATCGAGTACTTTTCTAAAATCGCTCCAGCCAAAGTATCCGCTCTGTCGCTGGAGTCTCGCTTTCTCACCAAAGTTAACCACCTCTTTGGAGTTAAGCGCATCTACCAAAAGCTCCTTGAGAGTATTGGCATCTTTTAGTCTGTACTCAAGAGCCATATCATCAAAGACAAGGTTTGCCATTGAGTTTTTACTCTCTCTTTTTGCTCCGCCATTTGTCGCAAGCCATGTTATTGGCACCGCCGCATGTGCAGGTGTACAAGCTGCCAAAACATTAAATGGCCCCTTTTTTTCGCGTACTGTAAGGGGAATATCGTAGATATTTTTCAGTGTCCCAACAGAGGGCTTCTTGCCAACATACTTATCAACCGCTTTTATAACGTCGGCATAGAGTAGATTCGCCTCAATTAACGCTACTTTATCTTCTGCTTTTGAGCGCGCATCTCCTAGGTAGCTAAAGATAACTCCAACCAGGACAAGCATCGCTGCAATGACTGCCAGCGTGATAAATAGTGTAATTGCAGGACGCATTTTATCCATACCCAAGCTCTTTTATCGTAAAATTATGTACTTTTTTAACCAAAAGATTTAAAAAGTCTAAATTTATGGTAATAAAAAAGTTCATATGAACTAATATTATACTACTAAAACTTTAAAAAGGATAAAAAAATGAACAAAACCCTAAAAAAAGAGCAAAAAAGAGCAAGAGGGGCATTTACACTACTTGAACTACTTGTTGTTATTCTTATTTTGGGACTATTGGCAGCTTTTGTTGTACCAAATATTATTGGTGCTGGAGACAAAGCAAAAAGAGATTTGGTCTGCTCACAAATGAGCTCAACTGCAAGTGCGCTCGATATGTTTAAGATGGATAACGGCATGTACCCAGAGACCGAAGAGGGGCTTAAAGCACTCGTAGCAAACCCAGATGCCGACAAATACCCGGCATACTCAACCAAGCCATATATGAAGCGTGTTCCAAAAGACTCTTGGAGTCAACCGCTTCAGTATATAAATAGTGGCGACAAGTTTGATTTAGTAAGCTTTGGACCTGATAGAAAAGAGGGCGGAAGCGGCGATAATGCCGATATTAAATACTCTCAATGCAACAAATAGAGCAAACGCTATATTGCAAGCTTAGTGATACAATAGAGGTAAAAGCTACAAATATGAACAATCGTTCAGCTTTTACACTTATCGAGCTACTTCTGGCTATATTTATAGTCTCCCTCTTTGCATATATCGTTTTTGCAACACCCAGCGACTATAAAAAACCAAAAGAGAGAGTCACAGTATCTAATCTACCAAGTTATTTTCAAAAAAACCTCCATGGAGACGGAGAGTTTATCTGTATAAAAAAGTGTAAAGAGTGCTACTACCTCAGCGGCAGCTCCAAACCACAATCGGCACCTATCCCGATACCCTTGGATGTAGTTGCCCAATATACACTTGACAAAAACGGCAACCCCCAAAAGATAGATTTAGGTCGCTACAAAGACAGTCGTGTCTGTATGCGTTTTCGACACTATAAAAATGGTTCTATCTCACAGATTATTCTTGAGCTCAAAGAGAAGAGCCTCTTCATTCCATCTTATTTTGGTGAAGGTAAAAGTTTTGACTCTGTAGACCAAGCCGCATCATGGTGGCTAGAAGATACGCAAAATGGACTCAAAAGCAAAGGAGAGTGGTATTGATTACTCTAAAGAGCAAGCCAGATAGAGATGGATTTACCATTATCGAAATTATTATATCTGTAGTGATTATTGCCATCACCACACTTACACTTGCAAAAATCAGCAAACAAAACAGCACCATGGTCGATTATGTCACAAACCGCCTCAAAAACGAACTCTCCAATACACTCTTCCTGCATCCCGACGCATTTAACTACGACAAGAGTAAAAAAGATGCCTACACAATCCTCTCCTCAATGAAGATAAAAAATGATAAAACGAAAAGCTACCTAAAGAGTCTGGAGAGAAAAATCTATACCGATGATGATATTCCAACCCAAAAGATGATCATCCCAGTAACTCTAAAAGCTATTATGCTCCAGAGCTCTTTTTCCACCAGACTCTACAGAATTGACCCATAACTATCTATTCGCGTTTATCCAATCAATCACTTCCTGCGCCGTTCCACCACCGGGAAGCTTGCTTACTAGTTGACCATTCTTAAAAAGCGCAAGTGTCGGCAGACCATACCTTAGCCCAAAACTACTCTCAACATCATCAACCCTATCTACATTGAGCTCTAAAAAACGTACCCTCTTACCTACCGCTCTTTTTGCCCTCTTGTATTCAGGTTTAAATGCCGCACAATTCCCACACCATGGTGCCCAGTACTCAACAACAGTGACTCCAGATCTAGCTATCTCTTTTGGGTAGCTTTTGAGTGTTACAGCGCGGGCATCCAAAGCAGTGCCAGCAACTGTTATTGCAAATATAAGTTGTAGAAGTAGTCTCATTATCCAAACCTTTTTTCGCTATTATAGCTAATATTTTTACAGAGAATCAAGCTGTTCAAACGTTGAACCCGGATTATGCATTAGAATTGCTTGAAATCTGCCAAACACTTGTGCTGTAGGTATTTACGGAAAACCTGAGGTGCACCCATAGGTGCATCGATG
>JANTGQ010000202.1 GCA_024762845.1 Nitratifractor sp.
CAAAAGCAATGGCTAAGTTTTGTAGACCGTTTCGAATTATTTTAGGTGCTGCTCTTATAGGGTATGCTTACTACTCGGGTAACAATTGGTTCTATTTAGGTGTAATTCCACTTATTGCAGGTCTTGTTGGTTTCTGTCCAGCATGTGCTATTACAAAGCAGTGTACAATTACCGGAAAAGATAAGTAATTGAAAGTATTACTCAATATCTTTGGTTGGAGTCTTGCTGTTTTGCTGCTTCTGCAGTTTATACAGATAGAGATACCTACTCCACCCAAAGCAACACCACAAGATGAGATAAAAGCACCCAAAGAGGTTATGGCACTGCTAAAAAACTCATGCTACGACTGCCACTCAAACAATACTAAGTTCCCTTGGTATAGCGATATTGCACCAATCTCATGGCAAGTACATGCAAATATCAAAAATGGTCGAGCATGGATGAACTTTTCAACATGGAGCAAATATGACGAAAAGAAAAAACAGAAGTTCTATAAAGGTATTGTTGACGCATTAAATATTAAAATGCCGCCAGCAGAGTACCTTTTAATACATAAAGATGCACGCTTAAGCCCAAAAGAGCGCAAGCTGTTACAAGATTGGGCACAAAAATTTGTAAAAGAAGATTAAATAGGACAAAATATATCCTATTTGATTTTTTTTATGCTATAATTATTCTATAAAATTACAAAAGGAATTAAAATGCCAAAGATTAACAAATACCAAGACATTTCAGAAATAGACAGAGAAGCAAAAAAAGACCTAATTGATAGACACTCACCATTTATCCACTGTGCAGATACAGCCAAACAAGGTGAACCTTTCGAAGTAACTGTAAAAATGGGGAACGAGTATACACATCCAGATGATTTTGATCACTTCATTGAATCAGTATCTCTTTTCAATGGCGAAACAAAATTAGCAGAGGCGACTTATGTACCAGGAACACTTGGAAACACAAAAGCACACAACACAACAACTTTTACGATTATTCCAACAGGTAAAAAACTTAAACTAGTTGCTCAGGGTTACTGTACAAAACACGGTATCTGGGAAGGAACAGAAGTAGTAGTAGAAGTTACTGAGTAATTCGAAACAACTACAATAAAAGGGGCTCTTGGTCCTCTTTTAAAAACCTAACTCTTCTTGTTTTCATTACCCTGCTAATTTACACCAAAAATTTATCTTTGCAACTAAAGACAAGATTCTACATAACTTTTTTCTAGGCTTCTATAGCTTCAAAGAATAGTTAAAATAATATCAATATAATTAATTTAATTTTATTTGGTATACTTATACTTATCAACTCATTTTAATGGAGGCGCCTGATGAGACTTATAGTGCTAATTATAATATCTATTGCTATTGTATTTGCCAATGAAATCTACTTTGAACATGATATGAATAAGGCAATACAAAAAGCAAAAGAGCAAAATAAAACAGTAATGATGCTCTACTCATCACCAACATGCCCTGAATGTAACTACATGAAACATGTTGTTTTTAATAAAAAAGAAGTCAACGATTACATAAGAGAGCATTTTATTGTACTATCGTTTACTATCCATAAAGATAAACTGCCTAAAGGGTTTGAATATATTGGTATTCCAACTTTTTTCTTCCTTGATAAGAGTGCAAAAGAGAAATATAAGATAATTGGCGGCTCCAAAGCAGAGGTTTTCCTTCAAAGACTTAAAGGTATCCAATGAGACCAATACTACTACTTTCACTATTCTTCTCTTCTTTACTCTTCTCTTTTGACGCAGATGATTTAAAGCAGCTTAAAAAAGAGGGGAGCTGCCCAATGTGTGATTTAAGCTACGCAGATTTACATGGTTTAAACCTAAAAAAAGCAGATTTAAAAGATGCAAACTTATCACACGCTAATTTATCTGATACAAATGCACATAAAGCAAACTTTTACAATGCTGACCTAAGTTATGCAAAATTTAACAGATCCGATGTCAAGGGTGTAAACTTTATCAACGCTATTTTAAAGAGTGTTGATTTTACAGAAGCCAGACTCTGGAATACAAACTTTGCAAAAGCAAAAATTGACAATTGTAACTTTACCGATGCAGCACTAGGCTCAGCAATCTTTCGAGACAATAATCTAACTAATTCAACATTTAAGGGTACTATCCTTTACAAAACTATCTTTAAAAGAAATGTTTTAGGTATTCCAAAAGAGTAATTTGAGTACTATATAATTAGCACAATTTAAAAAGCCACTGCGAGGAGTGATAATGCAATTATTAGAAGATATTAGCAAAGATACTTTAGAGTTGCTTGACGAACTAGAGGGCATATTGAAAAATGCAGATAATATTAGTGTAGCAACCAAAAGAAATAGCCAAAATAGGGCAGTAAAGCAAATTGTAGGTCATTTGGTTGATTCTGCTTCAAATAATACACATAGGATTATTCATCTGCAGTACCAACCATCACCTCTGATTTTTCCAGACTACGCAAACCTTGGTGTTAATGATAAATGGATAGCAATACAAGATTATAATAACTACAACTGGGATGACCTAATTCAGCTAATGAAATATACAAATCTACATATTACAAATGTTATGAAAAATATTGACACATCAAAGTTACAAAACAGATGGATCAGTGCTTTGGGCGAAGAGTATACTTTAGAGGAGATGATTATAGATTATCCAGTACATTTTAAGTTGCATCTTGACGAAATCAAAGATTTGCTTGACGAATAAGCTTAAACCCGAATTACGCATTAGAAATCACTAAACTCTACACAAACGCTTGCACTGTAGGCACTTACGGAGAAACCATC
>JANTGQ010000203.1 GCA_024762845.1 Nitratifractor sp.
TCAATAAGAAAGGATATTTTTTAATACACCCTCTGTGCCTTGAAAAGCACATTTAAAGTTCACTAATGAAGTTTATATATACTTTTGAGTACAGAGGAGCGAGACAAAAAGTCTCATCTCGTATAATTATGCGTTAGCAGCAGTTTTTGCAGCTTCTAATGCCTCTTCGTAGTTTGGCTCTGTAGTAATTTCTGGAACAACTTGCTTATAAGCTACTTTTCCATCTTTACCAACTACAAATATAACTCTAGCCATTACACCAGCAAGTGGTCCATCTGCTAAAAGTACACCATATGCGTTCGCGAAATCTTTGTTTCTGAAGTCACTACATACTTTAATGTTTTCGATTCCAGCAGCTCCACACCATCTAGCAGCAGCAAATGGTAAGTCCATAGAAACTGTAATTACCTCTACACCATCAAGCCCTGCAGCTTCTGCGTTGAATCTTCTAGTCTCAGCATCGCAAACACCTGTATCTAGTGATGGTACTGCTACTACTAATTGTACTTTACCTTCTCCACCTACTGTCTCATCTTGAAGCATTGGATCACAGTTTACTACTGTTACTACCGGAGCTGTATCTCCTACATTTACTTCATTACCTGCTAAGTTACATACGATATCATTTTTAAATGTTACTGTTGCCATTTTCTTTCCTTTAATTATTGTGATAGAGAAATTATAGTTTAAATCGGATAAAATTTATCTTAATTAAAATAGAAGAGAAAATTAAATAAAAAAAAGTAGAGAAAAGAGTATAAACTGTAAAGATTGGTAACATAATCAGGAATAAAGTAGAGTAGTGTATCTAAAAAGAAGGTTGGGGAGGTAATAAATCAGATAGAGAAAGAATCTCTACTGATAAAATAAGTATTGTTCAAAGTAGAAGATACTACTTTTTCATCTTTGCTGCTTTGTTCTTATCTGATGGGTATAAGAATACAATTTTTCTAAAGATAGAGATTTTCTTTTTATCATCTACCGCATATGCATTAATCGTTACAGGTACAGATGTATCCTCTTTTGCCCCTTGTACTAAAGGTTTTTTAGCTCTTAGAACAATAACTTTTTTTCTTTTGTTTCGAGCTGCAATTTTAAATGGTTCACGTGGTTGTACAATTTCGATATTTGGATTATCTACACTAAAGTAGTACTTATGCGCTTTTGTATCAGTATTTTGGAATAGTCCTAAATAACTGTTCTCAACTGTTCCATCTTTATAGACCTTATAGAGTCGTGTATCTTTATTTACATTAAGAAGCATATTCTCTTTTTTGCTCCCCATAACAAACATCATAGCAAGAACCACAGTCAAAACACCCGCATATCCCAATATTTTTGGTCTAAAGTATTTTGTTTTTCCGGCATGTTTCTCTGTTTCGCGCTCGCTTGACCACTGTACAAGGCTTGGTTTTCCAAGGTTACCCATTACTGTTGTACAGGCATCTACACACTCTAAACAGTTAATACACTCAAGCTGCAAACCTTTTCTAATATCAATATGTGTTGGGCATACACGTACACAACTCTCACAAGCAGTACACTCGTTATCTGGGTTTTGCGCTAAAACATCTTTTTGTTTGTTAACAATTTTATGTTTCTCTTCGCCATGACCTTCGTATATCTTACCACCACGAATTGGGTCATAAACTGCCATAAGTGTATCTTCGTCAAATAGTACAGACTGTACACGGCTGTAGGGGCAGATATAGACACAAAAGCTCTCTTTAATAAAGACAACATCTGCAACAAGGAACGCTGCAACACCAAGTACAAAACCAATCATTACAGTATGCTCAGCCGGATTTTGCAGATACTTAAAGAAATCTTCAGGTGGAACAAAATACCACATAAAGTCTGCAGCTGCTACAAGTGCCAACGCAGACCAGATAAGTATTGCAATACCCTCTTTTACTTTGTTCTCTGTTTTGCTCCAGTCTGGCTCTTTCTGTTTGTTTTTGATATTTTTACGAATACCTAGAAGCTTTGTCTCTAAAAAGTCTCTGTATAGAACCCTAAATATAGTTTGCGGACACGCCCAACCACACCATGCACGTCCGGCAAAGGCAGTAAGAGCAAAAATCCCCAAAAAGAGAAGCATTAGCAAGAAAGGCATAATGTAAAGCTCTTGCATATCGAAACGTACAAACATAAAGTGAAGCTGCTTGTGGTCGAAGTTTAGTAAGAAAAAGTGGTTGTCACCTACTTTAATCCATGGGAGTACAAGTGCAACAACAGTCGCTGCAATATAAGCCCAGTATCGTTTAATCCTGTAAGGTACTAAACCCTTGAGATAATCTTTTTTTGCTGCTGTAGCCATAAAAATCCTTTTTGCCATTTAATATAAGTAAATGCAAGTTGCATTATAGTTATTAGTTATATATCATATAATATAACTAAATAAGCACTTTTATTTTATTCTTTTTTACTTAAATCAAGATATAATTTCGCCACTTAAGATAAAATTAATGATAGTTTAAATTAGAGTGATATTTTCGTATAAAGGCAGGTTATGAATCTTACACATATTGATGAAAACAACCATCCAAAAATGGTTGACGTCTCCGATAAAGCGAGCAGCGAGCGGATTGCAACTGCAAGTGGTATAATAACAGTAACTCCAGAGGCATACAACGTAGTTGTTACAAATAGTGCCAAAAAAGGTCCAGTTTTACAAACAGCTGTAATTGCAGCAATAAGCGGTGCAAAAAAAACAAGCGATTTGATACCTATGTGTCATCCATTAATGCTAACTTCTGTTAAAATAGATGTTCAGGAGCTACCAGA
>JANTGQ010000204.1 GCA_024762845.1 Nitratifractor sp.
GTACAGAGTATAATCTTGTGAATAGATTGCGACCAAAGAATACCTATGTGCTCTCTGCAACAAAACCAGAGTGCCCAACGATGAATGAGACAACTCTTGAAGATCTCTATAGAGTCTTAAAGTCAATAGATGATGAGCAGCCGATAAATGAGATTTTCGTCGAAGAGAAGGTAGCACACTTTGCCAAATTGGCACTCGATAGAATGTTGGAGATTAAGTAGTGAATATTGAGGCAGAAGAGTTTGTAAAAGCAGTTGCCAAAGAGGATATTGGGCGTGGGGACCTTTTTGCACGAGTAGCACCGCAAAAAGAGATTGAGGCGTATATTGTTGCCAAGAGTGATGGCGTCTTTGCGGGAGAGGTTTACCTAAAGGCGATTGAGCATCTCTTTGGATTGAAGTTTCATTTTTTTTACCAAGATGGGGCAACGTTTACCAAAGGGGAGAAACTACTCACAATTAGTGGAGACTCTAAAGTTCTGCTCTCTTTGGAGCGAACAATTCTTAATATTACTCTGCATGCGAGTTCTATAGCTACTTTGACACATCGCTATGTAGAGAAGATAGAGCCCTATGGTGTGAAGCTTTTGGATACAAGAAAGACAAGACCGCTTCTGCGTGTTTTTGAGAAGTATGCTGTACGGTGTGGGGGTGGTTTGAACCACCGTATGGGTTTAGATGACTGCTTAATGTTAAAAGATACGCATCTAAAGACAATTGATAACCTTACACTCTTTATGCAAGAGGTGCGTAGAAAAATACCTTTTACATCTAAAGTGGAGATAGAGTGTGAAACGCTCGAAGATGCAAAACGAGCTATGGATGCCGGTGCAGATATTGTAATGTGTGATAATATGGAGCCCTCTTTAATGCAAGAGGTGGTTCACTACAGAGCAGAAAATGCTCCACATATATTAATTGAAGCAAGCGGGAATGTAACCCTAGAGAGTATAGAAGAGATTGCAAAGAGTGGGGTAGATGCTATTAGTACCGGAAGTACAATCCATCAATCTACCTGGATAGATTTGTCGATGAGAGTAGTTGGGTAGAATGGATTACAAGCGTGCTACAGAGGAGTTTTTTGATGTAGTCTCCAAGAGCGGTCGATTTACGCTCGTAAGCCATAAAACACCTGATGGCGATACAATTTGCAGTGCAATAGCGCTCTATCATCTTTTAAAAGAGCAGGGTAAAAAGGTAGAGCTTTGTTGTATAGATAGTGATTTACCCATGCAGTACCGTTTTTTAGAGGGCTTTGAGCGTTTTAAGCAAAAGATAGATTATGCTGATAGTATCGTAATTACACTTGACTGCTCCGATATACAAAGAGCTGGATTTGACTTAAGTGGCAGAGAGATTATTAATATTGACCACCATAAAAGCAATACTCACTTTGGTAGCTATAATTTTGTATCAGTGGATGTGGCTACGGCTGTAGTGCTCTATAAGTTAATAGCGCAGAAGTTTAGACTCTCTTTAAAATCTGCAACTGCTGTCTATACAGGGTTGTTGAGTGATAGCCAAAACTTTACTACTACACTTGTAGATGCATCTACATTTAGGGTTGCACTGGAGCTTATTGAGCTTGGGGTGAACCCCCCTTTAACTGCGAGGTATGTTAATCGGTATAAATCTTTGGCGCATACCCGGCTGATTGCAAAGACGATAGACTCTTTACAACTTTGCTGTAGTGGAAAAGTTGCTATAATGCAGTTAAGTAGGGATGTTTTAGAAGCCAAGGGTGCACGAAGCAGTGATATAGATGGTTTAATAGATTATGGGATTGCTTTGGCAACTGTAGAGATTGCCCTACTGCTTGTAGAGTATCCTCAGAGTATTAAAGTCTCTTTGCGTTCAAAGAAGAGAGATGTCTCTAAAATTGCAATTGCTTTTGGCGGCGGCGGGCATAAAAATGCAGCCGGATTTGAAGTAAAAAGTGCTACAATTGAAGCTATAAGCCAAAGTGTTACAGAAAAGATAAAGGAAGAGTTAAACGATGCGTAGAAGCAGGAGAGGGCGAAGAAAAAAAAGTAGAGGTGGTCTTTTTGTAGGACTCTTTTTCCTATTACTGCTAGCGGGTGCTGCTTTTTTTATCTACACTGCACCGCAATTTGAGAGAGTTCCACCCAAGATTGAGATGGCATCTAAAGTTGTTGTAGGTCAGAAGGGGAGTATTGCGTTTACAGTTGTGGATAATCAGTCGATTAAAAGCGTAGAGTTGCTCTTAAAAAGTGGAAACAAAGAGTATAAGGTAGTTGATGAACATTTTCCAAAAGGGATAAAGAGAAAATCTTTTACAATTACTCTGCCAAAAGAGGTACTTGCTGGGGCGGATAGATGGAGTTTTGAACTAATAGCAACAGATAGCAGTCTTTGGAACTTTTTTATGGGGAACACGTCAAAGTTCTCTGGAGAAATTTTTATTGACACCACGGCTCCTACTGTATCATTAGTGGCTAAGAGCCCCTCTATCTTAAAAGGCGGGAGTGCTTTGGTTATATATAATGTAGATGAGAAGAATCTACAGAGTACCTATATAGATATAGGGGGCGGAAAGCACTTTAATGCGATTCCTTACAAGAAAAAGGGTGTATATGCTACGTTGATAGCGTGGCCTTTTAACCAAGATGAGTTCAATGCAACGATTGTAGCCGTTGATAAAGCTGGTAATAAAGGGGCGCTACCGCTTAAGATTAGGCATATTGTGAAACGTTATAAAACCTCTTATATTGCTGCTAGAGATAGCTTTATTGATGGAAAGATTAC
>JANTGQ010000205.1 GCA_024762845.1 Nitratifractor sp.
TGCTTAAAATCTGCCAAACGCTTGTGCTGTAGGTATTTGCGAAAAACTTAAGGTGCACCCGTAGGTGCATCGATAGTTTCTCCGCAAGTGCCTACAGTGCAATGGTTTGTGCAGAGTTCTGTAATTCTAATGCGAAATCTGGGTTTAATCTCCCTAAAAAAGAACAGTAACATATTGGCTGAACTCCATAGCTTTTTCTCTGACTCTTGTAAAAATCTCTGCTCACTCAACTGCTTATGCGCTTTTTTATTTATCTTATTAGCTAGTGCGGTAATAATTATAACAAAATATACCCTATGCTTCTTCACAATACCAAATATCTCTTTTCGTACTCTATCTCTTCAACTAGCATATATTCAGCGGTAAATATGTTACATATTTTTACAAATGTGAATAAAACAGAACTTTATCCTCATTAATTCTTATTAAAATAATTAACAATATAGATAATGGTATAGTAGATGCATCATTAATAACAGGAGGGGAATTAATGAGTAGAGATAGAGAGTGGGAGATACACAACTTAAATAATATAGACTTGCATGGCGAAGATGATGTAACAAATACGCTTGAAACCATAGCAAATGTACTGATTGTACTTTGGTCAATTGCACCCTTATCTCTTGTTGGAAAAAACTTTCACTATTTAGTAATATCTACTATCTTCTCACTCCTACTTTTTTTGACTCCTTCCATTTACACATTTTCTAGTCAAAGAGAGACTTTTGCACTTCTTAAAGAAAAAATACATAACGTCCTTACGAGGAGAGCAACCCTTCTAAGATGTAAATATCTTCTCTCGTACTTACGAGATGCATCTAACTTTTTTAAGGGCTTATTTTTTAAAGAGATAACTAAAGAGCTAAGAGTATCAACACTTTGGCTACTCATTGCAACTTTCTTGGCAACATGGATAGTTTATCGCCCTCCTGAACTGATTAAAGATTACAGATATGATATTCTCTTTTTTCTATTATCTGCATCATATGGATTAATAAGGCTACTTTTTAATCGAAACTTTATTCTCTATGAACTACTCTACCGCTATCGCTTAAAAATTAAACTAATCACCATCGAAGAGAATCTCTCGCCCTTCTCTCCGCTTCTTAATGAGTTTGAAAATATTATCTCCGGACTAAATAGAAATAGCAAAAAAACAAACAAAGAGAACTACTTTGAAGACAGCATTATCTTCTTTTGGATACGCAAAGATAAAGCGAAAAGCAGAGAGCGTTCGGTACAGCAATTTATACCTTTTTTAAGCTTGGTGACCATTTTGTTTGTACTTAAAGAGAAGAGTTACAAATTTGTTGCTCTTGTTGGTGTATATTTCTCTTTGGTAGGTTTGCTATTTATTACCTTCCACACCTATATGCTACAGGAGGTTGTCAAGGAGTTTCACTGTGACCACGCAACAGTATCAATTTTCACCATTACTGCTTTGGTTATTTGGTACCTCTTGACTATCTATAATATCTATAACCTAATTGATATCAGTAAATACCTTAAACGAATAAACCAAACCTCGCGACGGATGCGTCTGAGAAAAGAGTTTAACTTTAATAAGAGCTACAGCACTATTCTAGAAACTTTTGATAGAGATAACGCTATATATATCTACGACTATATTTTCGATAAATATCTCCATGTTGATAGCAATTTTCTCTCGCTCAATTTGAACTTTAGTAAAAGGTATGTCGATAGAAACATCGCCTCGCTTATTACCATTATAATCTCTATGGTTTTAGTTGTATTTGTTGAAATCACTGCAAACGGAGTGTTTCAGAGTAATGATATAAATAAAACCACTACAAAACATACTTACCAATATACTCCCAATAGCGCGACCTTGCAAATCATCAAAACGGAGGAGAAAAGTGGCACAAAATAGTATAATTAAAAAGAGTATGATAACCATAAAAAAAGAGAAACTGGCAATAGTTTTAAAGGAGCTTCTGCACCTCAAGTATATTCTCAACTACTACAGTCCACCAACAAACGAAGAGGGCAACAGTCAAATAGAGACTAGAAAAGTCGATATGTCTACTGCAAACAAGAGCCTGAAAGATATTGAGAAGAGTTTACAAAAACTTAACGATCATATACAAGCACTTCAAGACAACATAGATGATGAGAATATCTATTTTCTTATTCTTCACAGTAAAATTGGGCGTGATTTTAACAACATTCTCTATATTATTGAATTAGTCTACAAAAAAGTTTATCAGATATTTGAAGAGTCCTATCATCAATATATCCCCAAACCAACTCTAGGCAGGCGCTTCTCTCATAATAATCTAGTGGGGCGTTTAAAAGAGCACTACGAAACCATGATACGCAAACTTACAAAAGAGGATTATAGTGATGGATTGATTCTGAGCTGGAGCTATAGAAACTATATCGCTTTAGAGGAGAAACACGATCGATTTACCAATAACAATGGTGACACATATGGTGCATATATCAGCCTACCATACTGGTACTATGAAATACCAACCCTTCTACCATCTGTTGCGCATGAATGTATGAGGATAGCTCTATTAAAAGGGAGTGAGGTTTTGACAAATGTTAGGAGTAGATTCGATAATGTCGTCAATCAGCACCTTAACACACATAGAGGCGATTTAAGTTTTACACTCGAGGAGGAGATACTAGAGGAGCGATACAACCTAAGTAGTAAAGTTGTTGCCGATTTAGCTGCCTACTCTATCTATGGCAATGCCTACCTCTACTCTATATTTCATGACACTATTGGAGTTGAACT
>JANTGQ010000206.1 GCA_024762845.1 Nitratifractor sp.
TTCGAGGTTGTTCTTACCGCAATACTTACACAAAATACATCTTGGAACAACGTAGAGAAGGCACTTGCCAATTTAGAGAGTAGTAGTCTTGTAACGCTTGATGCCCTAGCCAATAGCGATGTTGAGGTGCTTCAAGAGCTCATTCGTCCAAGTGGTTTCTATAAAGCAAAATCTAAAAATATTTTACAACTCTCAAAAAATATTGTCGAGAGTTTTGGTACCTTTGAAGCATTTCAAGAGTTGGTTACAAGAGAGTGGCTCTTGGAGCAAAGAGGTATAGGACCAGAGAGTGCTGATGCCATTTTAAATTATGCCTGCTATAAAGAGGCATTTGTGGTCGATAGTTACACAAACCGTCTACTCTTTGCATTTGGCTACAGTTTTGAAAGCTACGATGCACTGCAAGAGTGGATTGTAGAGGATTTTTACAGTGGATATGAGGAACTCTTTCCTAATCTCTCTAGGGCACAGGCATATGCACGGGCACATGGAATGGTAGTAGAGTATTGCAAAGTAAACAAGCGAGGCAAAGAGATAGATATTACTATGTTAAGAGAGACAGAAAAGGGGTAGTAGTGGAGAAGAGTTTTCAAAAAGAGGCGCGTGACTTTTATGCACCATACTATGCAAATGGAGATAAAGCACACTTAATCGACCATGCCGATAGTGTTTGTAATCTTGCGTTAGAGATTAACCACTGTTGTGAAGAGAAGTTAGTAATTTTAGCGTCATATCTGCATGACCTTTTTAATGCAGAAGATAGAAAAAACCACAATAAATTAGCATACGAGTATGTATTAAAACAAGAAGATAGATTTTTAAAAGAGTTGGAGCAGTCAGAACTTTTAGAGGTAGCACATGCAGTCTTGGAGCATAGAGCGTCGTTTAAAGGAGAGTTTTACTCCAAACTTTCAGAGCTCATAAGTGCTGCCGATAGGGGAAGACCCAACTTAAAAGAGGTAGTTATACGCAGTATGGGCTATAACAATGAAAATGCAGAAGATGTTGCCAAACATATCAAAGAGAAATACGCAACAGATGGATATGCGAACTATCCAAAAGTCTACAAGGAGCTTTTTGCCAAAGAGTTGGCAGAGTTTCAAAAAGAGGCTGATGATATAACTGTTGAGAGGGTTTTGGAGTTGTACTCAGAAGCTTCATAGCTTTTTTCCCTGTTTTGCTTACATTATCATAAAAAACCAATTTTGTATAAATTACTTTACATTTAAGAAAAAATATGTATACTTGTAAAGTAAATTATACAAAAAGGTCTCTGAATGGTGGAGATTTATCATAATAGTAGTCTAGTCGCTCATTTTTTACAGGATAAAAAGCAGTATCTTATAGAGTATCAAAACTTTAATCTTCAAAACTCTATTACCCTCTCATTGCCAAATACAAAGAGGCTCTATCTCTATGAGTATCGTTTTCCTCCTTTTTTGGAGAGTTTTTTACCGGAGGGGTATTTGTATGAGATATTTAAGAACCTCCTCTCCAAAGAGTATGGCAGAGTTGATGATTATCTTATCTTCTCTCTTTTAGCACCAAGTATTGAAAGCAGAGTAGCGTTTAAAAGTGATCTGTCAGAGGGTGTGGAGTTTCCGCTCTTTAGTGTTGAAGATGTTATAAATAACGACAGCAATGACTTTTTTAATCGTTTAGTAGAAACTTTTTTAAAGAAAAACGCAATAAGTGGCGTACAGCCAAAGAGTGTGGCACTCCTGCAAGATAAAGAGCAGTTGCAGACAAAAGAGTATATAGTTAAAACATGGGGTGAGGAGTACCCCGATTTGGCGCGTAACGAGTATTTTTGTATGCAGGTAGCAAAAAAAGCAGGTTTAGAGAGTGCCAACGTAACACTTTCGAAAAGAAACAGGTTTTTAATTGTCGAAAAGTTTACGTTAAAAGCTAGTGGAGAGTTCTATGGCTTTGAAGAGATATGCTCCCTGATGGATAAAAACAGAGATAGCAAATATAGCGGAAGCTACGAACAGATTGCAAAAATAATCTACAGCTACACCACTAATAAAAAAGAGTCTCTGCTCGCTTTTTACAAGAGTGTTGTTATAAATTATCTAGTTAAAAACGGCGATGCCCACCTAAAAAACTTTGGACTGCTATTTGATGATGATTTTAAGCAAATCTTCTACTCCCCCGTATATGATATTGTAAACAGTGTTGTCTATATTCATAAAGACAAACCAGCACTTATGCTTAATGGTAAAAAGGTTTGGTGGAACAAAGAGACGCTCGTAAAGTTTGGGCAAAAGAGTTGTATGCTCTCTCTAAAAGAGGCGGAAGTTGCTTTTCAAACTTGTGTAGATGCACTCAAATGGGGTATCGAAGAGTTAAAAGAGTACACAAAGCAGAATCCAGATTTTAAGATAGGAAAAATGATGCAGGAGAGTTGGGAAGAGTCGCTAAAAACCCATGTTCTAAACAATGAGACCACAAAGGAGCTAGCGGATGAACTTACTAGAGCTTGGGCAGACTATTAAAGAGCTAAGAAAAGAGAGAAAGCTCTCACAAGAGGAGCTGGCAAAACAATCCAATATCTCAAGAGCCACACTCTCTAAACTGGAAAATGGCTATATTGCTAATATTAGTATTGTGACTCTTAATGTTGTACTGCTCAATCTTGGTTACGAGTTGGATATAAAGCCATTAAACCCTTTTATGTCGAAAGAGTCACTCTAAACTATTTATCTGCTCGGGTGATATATTTTTTGCGGATATCAAAATAGAGACTGGAGAAGTAGCT
>JANTGQ010000207.1 GCA_024762845.1 Nitratifractor sp.
GCAGATTATAGAGGAGATTAGTGCCCCTCTTACAGGAAAAGAGGGTATATATAAAATAGTTGACCGTAAAGAGGCAATCTATACCGCCATCAAAGAGCTTAAAAGCAGTGAAGCACTCCTGATTTTAGGTAAAGGTGATGAGTCATATATAGAGATTCAAGGTGAAAAGCTACCATTTGACGACCGAGAAGTAGCGAAAGAGGCACTCAAAGCAAACGGCTTTATGCAATAGTAAAAGAGGCAAAATTTTAATTTAGCCTCTTTGGATACATTATTTTTTAAAAGAGATTGATAAATCTCTTGATCTACTTCTTATCAGCAGGTATTCTTTTAATTTCTGACTCATCCTTTTTTGCATACTTTTTCATATCGTCAGGTTTTATCTTAATTAATTTTGCAATTTCTGGGTCGATATCCAGGTTCTCTTCTGATTTTGATGAAAGTTTTTCATCTAGTACTGTCTCGCTGCTATGGATTTTTTCATCATATGTCTGGATATTACCAATAATAGAACCACCCTGCTCTGTTCTTATCCCTTTAGTGATTATATCACCTTCAATTGAGCCACCACTTGTAACCTCTAGCAGTTCACTTGCAACTACGCGACCTTTAACTTTACCTTCTACTTTTATATTTTTACTTTTACACTCTTTTGTTGTAACTGTACCACTTTTTGTTATCTCTAAAGAGTCAATTGAGCGAACAACTCCATCAACTGTGCCACCAAGTGATGTTTTATTGGCATTAATTAAACCATTTAATTTACCGCTTTTTGTAACTTCTGCCAATGTAGAGTAGAGAGTTCCGCTAAATTCGCCAGAAATTTTAACATTTTTAGCATGGACAGTACCACTAAACTTTGCCCCTTTCTCTATAAAGAGTGTATCATCAATTGTAATATCACCTTCATATTCACCACCAATAACAAGCGAACCTTTACCCTCTATTGTAGCTTTTACTTTAAAATTCTCTTTGATAATAGAGAGATTGTTTATAGGTGTCTTAATCATATCTGTAGATACTGGTACCTTTGGTGCTGCAGCTCTTACCGGCTCTTGCGGTTTGCTAACTTCTTGCACTTCCTCTTTCTTCTTGCTGCTAAAAAAACCCATGCTTATTCTCCTCACTTTAGGTTATTAATCCCTATAATTATAGTATCTTTACATTAGAGGAGTTTTAAGAGCTAAAAAATACTAATTATCCGCATCTACATTATCAACAAAACGGCTAATAGCACCAAAAATATTACCAGACCCCTCTGTTTGCAGCTCTTTTACCTGCACATCACCCTCTATCGTTGCACCAGAGCGGATATCTAGCAGTTCATTTGCCCTCACCTCTCCACGGATAAATCCTTTTACAAGAATATGTGGAGAGACGCACTCATAGGTTAAAACACGTGCATCCTTGCAAACTTCTAAAGAGTTTTTGGAGAGAATATCCCCGTCTACCATTCCCGCTATTCGGGCTCTGTTTGCCAAGATATAACCGGTTAGTTTCGCACTAATACCAAGTTCAATGTCGGCAGCTTCCAAAGGACCCTCTACTATTCCTTCGAGCAGAATTGCTTTTGCCTCTATTTTACCTTTTACAATTCCGCTTTTTTGTATAACTACAATCTCTTCGCAAACTATGTTACCGTTAACTGTACCATCTATTATCATAGACTCACAAGACTTTAAATTGCCATCGATAACCATACATCGAGAAATTCTACTGCCATGTTGGGGAATTGTAACTAAATTGCTCTCTTCATCGCTCATAAACTCCTCACTTTAAAATAGATTCATTTTATCACTATTTTACAACGAAAAGTAGAAAGAGTATTATTATATGTCAGGTTGAAATACTTTAAGAGTGTCTACTCACTCTCCTTTTTACCAAGGATATCTTTAACAATTCTATAGCCATGATTTAGTGCAATTGCTATTGAGCCCCCACTTTTAAAGGCAATATCTCCGGCAATATAGATACCATCAACTGAGGATTCGAGGTTCTCCTTAATAATCGGCTCACCCTTTGAATCTAGTGTTAAATTTGCACTCTTTAAAAAATCGACCGGTGTTGTACCACCAATAGCATAGATAACTCTATCGAAAATTTCGCTTGTTCCATCTTTATAGTTCACTTTTACCAAGCCATCATCAGACTCTTCAAGTGAGTCAATATCTACCCCAAGCTTTGGCCTAACGGTGCCATCTTCAAAAGCTTTCTCAATTAATGCTATATTTGTCGGGTTTGGACGGCTAATCTTATCTCTTCGGTAGTTTAGCGTTACATCGTTACTCTTTCCAAGCTCCACCGCATACTCAGTTGCACTGTCTCCACCACCTACGATAAGAATCTTTTCGCCTTCGCTGCACTTATCAAGGTTAAAGTTTACCCTGCTTCTTAGTTTTGGTGGTATTTTATAGCTTGGCTTGTTTGGCTTACCCATTCTTCCGATTGCGATAACTATGTTTTTACCAATAAAGTCACCTTTGCTCGATCGCACACTAAAGAGCCCATCATTTTTAGTAATCTTATCGACTTCACAGTTAAAAAATGCATCGATTTCATGGCTCTTGATAAGGTCATCAAAAAAATCGAGTGTACTCTCTTTTGTTCCATCACTAAATGGTACGCTCCCCTCTATCTCGACAATCTGCCCCTGCCAGTCCTTATCGACACGCTTATTATCTTTGTAGAATTTTCTAATTGTATCGGAGTGGTTGTCGCTCTTCTCTAGTAGTAGTATCTTCTCTAGTCCCAAAGCCTTT
>JANTGQ010000208.1 GCA_024762845.1 Nitratifractor sp.
AAGAGCTTTTTGTAGTTTTTTATCTCTACATCTTTAAACTCTTGGTATCCTTCGATAAACTCTTGCATATATTCTCCTAATTCTCTTTTATAGACCACTTTAGGCTTTTCCCTGCCAAGAATGGCACAACTTCGCCATAGCTCTCTGGAACTGTAAACTCTTTTTTCTCTAAAATTATACTCTTTTGTGGTGGTGTAATATTGTATATTTTTTGTGCATTATCACTTACAAAAGCTTGTAGGTTTTCGAGTTTTCCGTGTTGCTCAAAGAGTTGTACCAGGGCTTGCAGGGCAATTGGTGCTGTAAAGACGCCGGCTGCACACCCTGGGGCTTCTTTGGCGCTTTTTGGGT
Source organism: Nitratifractor sp. (assembly GCA_024762845.1). Lineage (GTDB taxonomy): Bacteria > Campylobacterota > Campylobacteria > Campylobacterales > Sulfurovaceae > JAADEQ01. The sequence continues at coordinate 352 of JANTGQ010000208.1, forward strand.
GGGGTGCAGAGTCGGAGCCAAACATAACTTTTGGGTTTGCATTGAGCGCCAAATCTAAAAGTGCAGCTCTATCTTCGGGACGTTTTGCAATTGGTTTGCAAAAAAGGTGAGGTTGCAGCATTCCACCGGCGACATCGTCGAGTGTTATGTAGAGGTGGTGCAGGGTGATTGTTGCATAGAGGTTGTCGTGCTCAAGCACTGCTTTTGCAGACTCTGCCGTGGTAATATGCTCCATAACTATTTTTAGTTTTGGAAAAGTGGTTGCAAGTTGCTTATAGATAGGGATAAACTCTGCCTCTCTATCCATAACAAAGCCGTCACTCTCGCCGTGGATACAGAGTGGAATTTGCAGCTCGCTCATCGCTTCGAGTGTCTCTTTGAGGGTGTCGATATCGAAGCTGTTTACTCCGCCTTCGCTGTTTGTAGTAATTCCAGCAGGGTAGAGTTTGATTGCCAAGATATCATCTTTAATGCTTTTAAGGAACTCATAACTGTAGCTGCTGCTAAAAAAGAGTGTCATATAGGGAGTAAAGGTATCATCTTTAGCTGCTTCTGCTATTTCGTCTCTATAGTTTTGCACCATCTCTTTGGTGGTAATTGGAGGTACAGTATTTGGCATAACAAGTGCTCCACTAAAGGTTTTGGAGCTAAGAGGGGTTATGTTTTTAAGCATTTCACCTTGACGAAGGTGGAGGTGCATATCCAGCGGGGAGGTAAGTTGCAGTTGCATCAAAATCCTTTACAATAGCGTATTGCGAGTTGTCTACAGGGATAAACCAGTAGTGAATACGTAGTGTACTATGAAATGGTTTAAATTTCAAGGGTGCACTCGCTTTGGAGGCTCTATATAGTGGGTTATAGAGCTCAGTTACTTTTGGTTTTTTATAGGCAATTTTGGGGTAGTCGATACCGCCGGGAAATAGCTGGTTGCAGCTAGCTATTCGCAGCGCAGACTTTGCTGTAGCGCTGAGTGGGTGCGAGTTGTCAAAGAGCCACTTGGAGTACTCTGAGCAGCTTGGGTAGTAGCGGCACGATGCAGGGGTGAGTTTAGAGATATATTGGTACCACTTAAGAGGTTGTAAAAAGATGCTTCTCTTCATCTACTGATCCTCGGGGTGGGGGAGTATAACATAAGAGTCGCTGCCGTTTACACTGTGGTATATGGTTGTTTTATGCAGTTTCGAGTAGAACTTTAAAAGCAGTTTTTGCTCTGTAGGTTCGATAGATGGTTTAAACCAGCCGTTATTGCTGATAACAATAAGATATTTTGGGTCATCTTTGTAGGTGCGTGGGTGTGTGCCTTCGTAGCATATAGCAACTTTAAACTTTTTATCCAGTGCATCGATATAGCTAAAGTTATTGTCTCCTTTGTAGTCTACAGAGCCGTCGAAAAATATCTTATTGACAATCGATCCCATCCAGCTAGGCAGGGGATTTGCTTCGCCAAATGGGACTAAGACAACTTTATTGGCAATGGTATAGTTGCCATCTTTTATAATATATGCCGAGTTTCTGTAGTCGTTGTATCCTTTGTCGTAGAGTGCCCCTGTTATTATGGTAATATCTTTTGAGCGCTGCAGCAACTCTTGCAGTATATCCTCTTGGCGATTTAAAAAGTAGGGAAGCACAGACTCTGGCAGAATGATTAATTTCTTCTCTTTTACAATGGCGGTGTCTATTTTTTTGAGCACTAGATTTGTATATTTTATCTGGTTTTGGGGTTTCCACTTTTGGGTTATAGATACCTGGGTATTAACCAGCTCTATATCGCGCAGAAGTTTACTGTTTTGCGCTACAGAGTGTTTGAGGTCTATTGTAAAAAGCAGCAGTAGCAGTATAGGATAGCGCTTAAAGGTTAAAAAGAGTGCGAGTGTAAAAAGGGTGAGTGCAAAACTCCACCAATAGATGCTTTGCAGAGACTCTACAAAAATAAGCTGCAGTTTTAGCCAGTTAAATCCAAAAGGCTCAAAGCTGTTTATAGCCAAAAGTGCAAAAACATTTAAAATATAGAGACTCTTTTCTGCATAGATTGCATAGAAGCGGTTTTCTATTTTTTCGGCAATTTTTTGGTTTAGATAGCGAAGTGTCATAAAAAGCAGACCATAAATCAAGCCGATTATTAAAAGAACAAGCGGAATAAGATACGCCATCTTATAGTATATAAAGCTTACAGCCATCCACCAGAGCCAGCTAATGGCCAAAAAGAAACCACTAAAAAACCAGACTGGAGTTGTGGCTTTTAGCAGTCTGTAGAATCCTGCAAGGGCAAAAATAGTGTTAAGAGTCTCTTTTGTATAGCCATTAATCCAGCCAAAATGCTCAATATAGATAAAAGCGCTTAAAAGTAGGGCTATAAACAAGCCTTCTATTATATTGTTGGTGGTAAAATATTTTCCTATTTTCATA
>JANTGQ010000209.1 GCA_024762845.1 Nitratifractor sp.
ACATCAAGCGGTGCACCAGCATTGAGTGTGTTTGGTGGAGTCTTAGCTATTATTGCTCTTGGAGTGATGGTGGTTAGGCGTAGGGAGGAGGCGTAAGAAGTTTCCTTCTATGTGGCTTTACTAAGCCTTTTAATGATAGATTTTATTACTCCATTTTATGCGCAGTGAGCAGATAAAATGGAGTATATTTACTTTACTTTTATTTAGCTACTTCAGCTACTATTACACCTCTTAAACTTCCTTCTTTGAAACCTGTAGCTTTATCGTTAGGGTATTTTGCATTAATTACCTCTTTGATTTTTGGGTTAATATCACTGCCGTGGCATTTGATACAGGCAGCTTGAGTGATAAGTGCTTTGTATACTCTTGTTTCTGTTTTTGTCTCTACAACTACCGGTTTTTTTGGTGTTTTGCCAGCTTCTATAGCTTTCTTAAATTGCTCCATTACTTTTAAGTCTGTCTCATCTGCTTTGTTTGCTTCGTTACGTGTTAGTAGTGATGTTCTTCTAACTTTTGCACCCTTTGGAAGCTTTGCATTGACCTCTTTTGTTAGCTCATCTGCTTTTGAGGCGCAGAAGTTCATTGCCTCAACGCCGCTTTTGTCAGCTTGAAGATGTTGTTTTAATTGCCCTTTGAGTGTTTTACCCAACATTTTTATATAACCAATTGCCTCTTTTGCAGTTGCTGATGGTGTAGAAGTCTCTGTTGCTTTTGTAGCATTTGCCTCTGAAGCGTATATTAATGTTGCACATAGAATCGAACTAAGAATAATTTTTTTCATATTTTTCCTTTATAATTTGTATTTGAAAAAGTTATTATAATGAAATAAGATAAATCTATATGTAAAGTTATAGAGTAGTTTGGATATTTTAAGTTGGATTTAGCTAAAGGGTACCTAAACTAAAAGCTTTTGAGATTTTTCGCTACGCTTAGAATGAGAGAAATTAGTCACCTTGAGGCAAAGCCGAAGGCTCTTCTTTTTTTAACTTGATGGCAATGGAGGTGCCCTAAAGTTAACCTTTAGTCTATGCCAAAAACCGCGTCAGCGTACGCAGCGTACGGCATAGGTTTTACTTTTGCTCTGGTAACTGTTGCTGCCATATTCGAAATTAACAAGCCATGCATAGGAGCTGCTGCCGCTATAGCTTGTAGATGACCAGTAGAGACCTTCGTAACTGTTTTGGAAAATGGGGTCAATTGCGGGTGAGCCTCTGTAGTGGTCGGTAATTGAGTAGAGTTCGTTTATGTTTGGTAGGCGCCAATCGTTTTTACCATTGAGCTCAAGGTTTTCACAGTAGTCTATGGCGTCTTTCCAGCTTGTTTTTTTGATGCTGCTACTATAACTGTCTTGCCACTCAAGATTGCTGTTGTTGTCTACTACTGTACCAGCAGCTGAACGAGTAAAATTTGCACTCGCCCACTGACTTGAGTAGCCGCTAACACAGCGAATATAGTGTCTGTTTGAAGTAGTTTCATACCAGTGATCGTTTCCGCTAAAGAAGTTTATCCACATTTGCCAGCCAAAGCCTCTGCTTGTTGCACTCCAGTATCCAATATCATCTGTACCGTATGCTGTGTTGAGGAATGCAGTGTCGATTGCAGGCGCTCTTTTTGTATGGTCTGCAATTGCCATAAGCTCTTTAATGGTTGGTACTCGCCAACTGTTAATGTTGGCAAAAGTTAGGTTTTCACAATAGTTTTTTGCATCGTTGTAAGAGAGCTCGCTGCTCTTTACGGAGCTATTATCTAACCAGACTAATGAGTCTACTCTATCTTTTACAATCTCTTTGGTGGAGTCTCTTTGGTAATCTACACTGCTTCCTTTTTGATAGTAGCCATCATCTTTAATGGAACCATCTGTAGTAACCTGCCCATCGGCAGCGTAGCTTAAGGTTTGTCCTGTCTTTTTTATAACCTTAGAGTAGAGCTCTTGCCCCGCTGTGGGGTTACTATTATCTGAGCCACCGTTGCTGCTACTATTACCGTTACTGTTACTGTTGCTGTTGTTACTGCTACTTCCATCGGAGTCTGATGAACAGTTACTAATAAACAAAGCGAGTGTGAGAAGAATAAATAAATTTTTTGTCTTAAACATAGTAAATATCCTTTTAAAATTTAAGGGCACCTCTAATAATAGGTGACACCCACAACATCTCTAGCTTTTGCCTAGGCTAGGCACTCTTTCGCAGTCCTAGCTGAAGCTAAGTCAAGAAAGAGTAACGACGCATAGGCGAAAGCTAGTGATGCCCGAAGGGTGGCTTTTGCAAACGCAATCTTGCACAAGATATTTGCTTCGTCCGAGCTTGGCTAGGACTTGTAAATCTCTTGCACAATCTCACATTTGCAAAACCCATTGTGGGTATTACCTATTATTAGAGGTGCCCTTAAGAGGGTAGCAGAAAAGGGAGTCTATATAAGTCCCATTTCTACCAAAATTGCCTCTATTTTTGGAGAGATTTTAGCAAGCTCTCCCATAAGACTACCCCATGCTTTATCTTCGGCATACCACTCTTCGATATGTTTCCAAGCGTTACTTTTTTCCTCTTCGGGAATATCTAGTTTTTCTATATGTTCTTTAATTCTCTCTAAGTGCTCTTTGTGTTTGTGGTGCATCGTTCTCCCCTTAATTAATAGTTATCGTATTTGCCATCTTTAACTTCAGCTTTTAGCTCGTCTAATGCTTTTTGCATTACCTCTACAATCAATTCGGCAGATTTTCTGTCGTCGTTTTCAGGGATATCCCAGTCGAATACT
>JANTGQ010000210.1 GCA_024762845.1 Nitratifractor sp.
AGAGAGCCAAATGCCTATGGGCTCACTTTTAGATGTCTTTGTCTATACCGACTCCGAAGACCGACCCGTAGCGACTACCAGACTACCTTATGCAAAGCTAGGCGAGTATGGCTATTTTACTGTTGTAGACGATAAAAAATATGGCTCTTTTGTAAACTGGGGTCTACCAAAAGATCTGTTTGTACCACTCTCGCAACAAAAAGAGATCTTTCAAATAGGCAAAAAGTACATACTACGCGTCTGCATAGATGCGCAAACAGGCAGACTCTACGGTACACAAAAGATAGGTAAATTCTTTAACCGTAACATGAAAGGGCTATACACTTGTAAAAAGCTAGATGCAATTGTTATAGCAAAGACGCCACTAGGGTACAAAGTAGTAGCAGACAACCAATACGAAGGTATGCTTTTTAATAACGAAATCTACAGCGATTTAAACATAGGTGACAGACGAGAAGTCTATATTAAAAATGTACGTCCAGACTTTAAGTTAGACCTATCGCTGCAACCAATAGGCATTAAAGCCAAAATAGACGACGCACAAGGCGCAATACTACAACGATTAAAAGAGGCAGGTGGTACATTACCTTTTACTTACAAAAGCGATGCCGAGGATATTAAAAAAGTTTTCAGTATGAGTAAGAAAAACTTTAAAAGAACGTTAACTACACTGCTTGAAAGAAAAGAAGTACTATTACTAGATGACTCTATTAAGCTACTGTAAAATATTTTTAATCCAGATGGTGCAACAGAAAGCACATAAGGTGCAATGATTATTTCGAGTTTATTTTCACCACATAGTGTAACACTTTAAACTCTATGATGCCTAATCAACCAGTGTAAAGCTAAGAGTTACTCTTATCGTCATATCTTTTGGAGGTCGTTGGAAGTTTCGGCTCGCTTTTAAGACTATCTCTTTTGCGGCTTTTGTAAGAAATCTTTTTTCGGGACTTGCATTAAGTATAACAACTCTACCGGATCTTTTTAGTAAAAAGGTTACCACAATACTCCCAGTTATATGGAGTTTTCTTGCCCCTCTTGGATAAAATTTTTCATCTTGAATGTAAGAGAGTATAGTACTGTAGTGCTTCTGTAGATACTCTTTTTTTGCATGGACTCCCAATTGACTTACATTAGATTGGGTAGTCTTTTTCAAACCACTTCTCTTCTGTGCTCGTGTACTTTTACTGCTTTTTTTTATGGCTCTTTTTACAGATTTTACCCTATGCTTTTGTGAACTTTTTTGTTTTACTCTCTTCTTTTTTATATGCTTATCTGCCAATTTCGGCTTGGGCTTTGGTTTAGCCTTTGGCTTTGGCTTTTGTTGCAGTTTCGGTTTCGGATGCGGCTTTGGTATCGGTTTTGCTTTTGGTTTTGATAGTTGCTCTCGCTTTGGCTGAAGCTTCGCTTCCTCTTCCTGTTTAGGCTGTGGCTCCTGTTTTGGCTCCTGCTTTGTTTCTACTTTTGGAGCACTCTTTTTTGGCTCTACACTCTTTGCCACCAATCTACAGCGAACAATACTCTCTTTTGTAGTTATCTTATCTGTTACTATCTTATCGAAATTAAAAAGAAGCAGCGATACAATAGCTGCATAGAGTAAAGAGGTTGCAAGAAAAGAGCTGAAGTATCTATTCATCCTTGGTTATAATTCCGATATTGGTGTAGCCTTTTGTTTTAAGGGCATCTATAACTTTTACGAAGTTGTCAAATTTTGCATTTTTGTCGCAATTTATATTAATAGGTGTATCTTTTTTATACGAGCCAACCTTCGAAGTAATCTGCTCTAGTGTAGCGGCTTTTTGTTCAAGATAAAGCATTCCATCTTTTTTAATTGTTATGGTAATGTTTTCCTCTTTTTTTATCTTCTTGGAACTTTTGCCTTCGCTTAGGTCTACCGGAATGACCCCTTTGGCTACAAAGGTTGCAGTTGTCAGAACAATCACAAGTAATACAAGCATTATATCGATAAAGGGAACTACATTGATAGAGTTAAACTTATCGAGTTTCACGAAGCATATCCCATTTGGCAATTAAGACCTCTATCTTTCTGCTTAAGTGGTTATAAAACATCACTGCAGGGATAGCAACTGCCAAGCCCATAGCTGTAGACTTTAGGGCAAGTGCCAAAGAGGTCATTATTGTTTTTATATCCATACTGCCGCTTTGCCCCATTGTATAGAATGTGATAATAATACCAAATACCGTCCCAAGCAGCCCAATATAGGGCGCGTTGGAGCCAAAAGAGGAGATGATGGTTATATTGTTTGTCAAGTCGATTTCGAGCTGCTCTTTTTCTTTGTAACTCTTTAAATCAATTTGTCTAAAAAAGAGGAGCCTCTCTATATAAAACCAAACAGTTAGAAAACTCATAAGAGCCAATGTACCCAAAACTCCATAATCGACCAAATTTTTTAATAACTCAATATCCATCACGCAACCTTAGAACTAAATATATTTAGAAACTATATCGTAAATTGGCATATATATAGCGTCCGGGCTCATTCAGACGCATAACATTCCCGGTTGAGCCTGAGACAAGAGTTAAATCTTTGTAGGTATTTGATACTGCATAATCTTTGTCAAAGAGGTTATCGACACCAACAGTCAAGTTAAGATTTTTGGTAATATCTTTACTCACTTTAAGGTTAACAACTCCCCATCCTTTTATCTCCTGCTCTCCATTATCTTTGTCGAAGTGGCTCCATTTAGCCGATGCAATAAGCTCGGCTTTAAAGGAGAGTGTATCATCATTT
>JANTGQ010000211.1 GCA_024762845.1 Nitratifractor sp.
ATACTTATTGCACTTACCGTTGCACTCTTAATTAATAAGCGTATGTCGTTTGTAATAACGCTGGGTATTCCAACATCTTTTGTAATGGGGGCTGCCTACCTCTACCTTGCCGGCTACACGATTAATATGATATCGCTTATCGGTGTACTTATTGCGCTGGGGATTATTGTTGACGACGCCATTGTCGTAAGCGAAAACATACAGCAGCATATCGAAGAGGGCTTAGAGCCCAAAGAGGCAGCAATTCTTGGCGCTAAAGAGATGTTTAAACCTGTGACCATTGCATCGTTAACTACACTTTTTGCATTTATCCCGGCACTTATGATGAGCGGCACCATGGGAGAGGTTATCAAGCTTATTCCAATTGCTGTCTCGGTGCTTGTTTTGGCCTCTTTGGTGGAGTCTTTTATCTTTTTGCCAATTCATGCGGCGCATGTGCTTAAAAAGGAGCAAAAGACCACCTCGTGGGAGCGTGTAAACCGCTACTACTCTTATGTTATTCACTTGCTTATACGCTACAGAAAGAGCTTTTTGCTACTCTTTATTATTTTGGTTCCGCTGCTGATTGTTATGGGTATTAAGGCGAGTAAATTCCAAATGTTCCCCCGTTTTGATGCAACAACTGTTAAAATCACTCTCAAAGCCGATGTAAACACAAAGAGAGAAGAGACCATAAGCTACCTTAAGGCGATCGAAAAAGATCTCTATACTAGAAAAGAACAATTCTCTATAAAACATATAGGCTCAGTTGCCGGAACAAGGCGAGACTCTGCCGGAAACTCCGAAACATATCCATATGTTGGGGAGATTACAGTAGAGTTACAGAAGCTAAAACCCCAAAATTTTGTAGATAGCTTTATTACCCCAACCCTTAGTTTCTACTATGATAAAGAGGGGCGTACTCGCGATGAAAAGTCGAACAAAATTGCAAAGAAGTTACGCCAATTTCTTAAAAAACAGCACTATAAAGAGCGCTTTCATCTCTCTGATTTGGCAATTGTGCGTAAAAAGGTGGGACCTATTAAGTCCGACCTTAAAATCGGGCTTGTCTCAGACGATAACCAAAAGGTTATGCTCTACGCGCAAAAGATTAAAGATGCACTACATAAAATTGATGGCATAGTCTCGGTAAATGATGCGATGAACTACGGTAGAGACGAGCTAAAACTGCAGCTAAACAGCTATGGAGAGTCGTTAGGCTTAAACGAGCAAAAGCTAGGGGCGCAACTCGCCAACCTCTACCTTGAGAAGAAGATAGGTTTTGTATTCGATAGCTCCGACCTTTTGGAACTCAAGATACGCAGTGTGCAAAAAGACTCCCTTCAAGCTCTGAAAAAGCTGCAAATTAAGATAAACGAAAAAGAGTTTGTTCCTCTCAAAGATGTGGTAATTTTTCATAAAATCAAATCTTTTGAGAAGATTATTAAAGATAACGGCGAAAAGAACTTTTATGTCTATGCCAATGTTGACAGTAAAAAAATCACAGCAACGCAGGCACTTGAAAAGCTAGAGCAGACTCTAAACAAAGCCAAAAAAGATGGCATAAAGATTATCCTCAAAGGAGAAGAGGAGAAGAAAAAAGAGCTCAAAGCCGATATGATGGCAGCCTCAGCCGTTGCCCTGCTGCTTATTATGCTCTCGCTACTCTATCTCTTTAACTCGTTTAGAGAGACTTTTATGATGATGTCGGTTATTCCATTTGCCTTCTTAGGCGTGTTGATAGGTCACTTTATGCTTGGTGTCAACCTCTCTATGCCATCGATTATCGGAATGCTTGGGCTCTCTGGCGTTGTTATTAACGATGGAATTATTATGGTTATGAACCTCAAAAAAGCAACAAACCTCGAAGAGATCTTCTACTACGCTGCCAAGCGATTCCGCCCTATTGTTCTCACCTCGATAACAACACTTATTGGTCTAAGCTCACTTGTCTTTTTCCCAACAGGTCAAGCCGCAATCTTCCAACCCATGGCAATAGCCCTAGGCTTTGGATTAGCATGGGGGACTGTTCTAAACCTACTCTATCTACCGGCACTCTACACTATTCTAAACCAAAAGAGATTGGGTCTGTAACCGCTTAATTAGAGACTTGCAAAAGAGTCACTCTCTAATTAGCTTGTTTTCAAGCAACTTATCGGTATAAAAAGAGCCAAATGGGATAAGTGACAATATAGAGTAAATAAGAGTCTCTTTCAGTGTAAAGCCAGCCTCTTTTTTGGCTTTTAGAATTTGATAGATAAAAAGAAAAACAAGCAATCCGTGTATTGAGCCAACTACTTTAGTTGCCATAGGGTACCCAAACTGGTACTTTAAGGGCATCGCTACAAAGAGTAAGATTATATAAGAGAGCCCCTCGATTTTGTTTATCCATTTAAATTTTAATAATTCAGACATATTTTCTCCTAATTAATTTTTGCGAAGTATAGCTAAAATATCTAAGAAAAGATTTTCGTAGAGTGTGCACTGAGAGATGCTATAATATAAAAAAGGAGCACAGATGCAAAATCGTGAAATTGCCAAGATATTTTCTGAACTTGCCGACCTGCTGGAGATTAAGGGTGAAAACCCCTTTAAAGTGCGTGCCTACCGCAATGCAGTACGTATGATCGAGGGGATTGGGGAGCCGCTTGAGGAGATGGTTAAAAGAGGAGAAGATTTAACCAAGTTGCCGGGTATTGGAACGGAACTCTCCAAGAAGATTAAAGAGATTGTGACTACCGGTAAACTCTCCAAACTCGAAAAGGTTCGAAA
>JANTGQ010000212.1 GCA_024762845.1 Nitratifractor sp.
TTTTACAGAAGGTTTTATTATGAATTTAGAAGCATTGGATAAAGAGTATGTACTCCACTCATATGGGCGAAACTATACAAGTTTTGTAGAGGGCAAGGGTGCGAAACTCTTTCGTGATGATGGAAAAGAGTTTATAGATTTTGGTAGCGGTATTGGAGTCTGCAGTGTTGGGCATGGGAATAGAGAGCTCTCAAATGCCATTTGTGAGCAGGCGAAAAAACTTATACATACATCGAACCTTTGGGTAATAGAGCCTCAAGCCAAGTTAGCGCAAAGAGTTGTAGAGTTAAGTGGGTATGATATGCGACTCTTTTTTGCAAACTCAGGCGCAGAGGCAAACGAGGGTGCACTGAAGATTGCAAGAAAGTATGGGCAGACAAATTTTGAGCAAAAGCGCTTTAAAGTTATTACACTCAAGCACTCGTTTCATGGTCGAACCATTACCACTGTAAAGGCTACCGGGCAGGAGAAGATGCATACACCAAACTTCTCTCCATACCCTGGTGGATTTAAACATGTAGATAGTATAGATGCAATATATGGAGCAATAGACAGTGAAACAGTAGCAGTAATGATAGAGCTTGTGCAGGGCGAGGGTGGCGTAGAGCCATTTGTCAAGAGCGAAGTACAAGAGTTGGCAAAGTTTTTAAAGAGCCAAGGTCTTCTGCTTATAGTTGATGAGGTGCAAACAGGAGTCTACAGAAGCGGAGAGTTTTTGGCAAGTAACTACTACGAAATAGAGCCAGATATTATTACACTTGCAAAAGGTTTGGGCGGCGGTTTGCCAATTGGGGCTGTTATGACAAATCTAAAAGATATTTTTGAACCGGGTGATCATGGCAGTACATTTGGCGGTAACTACTTAAGTACCAAAGGTGCATTAACAGTTGTGGATATCTTAGAGCAAGAGTATAAAGATGAGAATATTAAAGAGCGAGTAGTACTTTTTGATGAAGCGTTAGGAAAGATTGCAGATTCACTGCCTTCACTTTTTGAGTATAGTGTTGGTCTTGGTTTAATGCGCGGACTTCGCTGCAAAAGTGCTGAGATACAAAACGAGATAGTAAGAAAAGCGTTTGATCATGGCTTAATAGTTTTAAAAGCTGGTCGAAACACTGTTCGTTTTCTCCCACCACTGACTATTAGCAAAGAGGAGATAACTGAGGGCTTTAAACGGCTTGAAACGGCACTGCTCGAAGTTAAGGAAGCGTAGTGAAAAAGTTACTCTTGGCACTTTTTTGTGCAGCAAGCTTAAATGCAGAGGGCATAGAGAATTTTTTGTCAGCGGATTATAACGAACTTTTTGACCTGCAGCTACAGAAGAGCCAAAAAGATGCAGATTATGACTCTTTAAGTTGGATATCTCCTGTAACGTTGAGTTATGAACGTAGCTGGAATACGCAAACACCTGGTACAAACAGTGCAACTAACACACTCTCTATTGGTATTGATCAACCAATCTTTAAGAGTGGGGGTATCTTTTACGCTATTAAATATGCCAAGAGTAATTTAAGAGTAACAAGTGCAAATATAATTAAGAGCAAGCTCTCTCTAAAGGGGAGTGCTGTTGAGTTGGCTCTAAAGATTAAAGAGACAAAGTTTGTTATTAAGAAGTTGAAGCTACAACTTAGAAATCGAGATATAGAGATTAATAGTGCTCAAGAGCTCTATAGTGCAGGACTCTCTGATGGTGTGACACTTGATAACGCACTTGTAAAAAAAGATGAAGCAAAAATAGCACTATTGGATATGGAATCAAACTTAGAGGCTCTACGTGCATCGTTTTCCAAGATAAGTGACAAAAATCCAGATACTATTAGGGTACCACACCTTAAAGTTCCAAGTAAAGAGCAATATCTCAGCCATAATATAGATCTTGATATTGCGCAGGCTAAGACTCTTTTAGCCCAGAACTTGCATAGTGTAAAGCGCAGTGCCTATCTTCCAACTGTTAGCGTTGGTGCACGTTATACTAAGCTTTCCAAAGCGCAAGTGGGGCGTAATGATGCCTTTACGAATTACTCATTACGCGTTAGTATGCCACTTTCTGTAAATGTTGGCAATGACCTTGAGCGTAGCAAGCTTAGCAGTATGATTGCCAAGGTAGAGGAGAAAAACAGTATAAGAGAGGCGAAGGCTGACTACGCTACAGCAAGAAAAAAAGTAGCAATTATTCAAAAACGTATTAATCTTGCAAAACGAGAAGCAAGAGCATATAGACGTCTCCTAAAGAGCACAAGAGAGCTATACCGTGCTGGGCAAAAGAGCAGCCAGGATGTGGAGCTTTTGGAGAATTCGAAAAGAGTGCAACAATTGGATATAAAGATATACTCTATAGAGAAAGAGTTGGCTATTTTAGAGTTGCATAAAAAGGTTAGGTAGTGTTCTTTAGCGACTATATGCAAGAGTGGCTCTATGGAGAAGAGGGCTACTACAAAAGCTTTAAAGCGATAGGAAAAGAGGGAGACTTTTATACTGCAGTAAGTACAAGTGCTTTTTTTGGTGCATCTATTGCAAATTATCTTTATAAAGCGATAGAAGAGGGAAGAGTGCAAAGAGATGTAGCACTTGTAGAGATTGGTGCTCATCAAGGGTATCTGCTAGGAGATATGATACGTTGGCTCTACACACTCGAGGCATCTTTGCTAGAGAGTATGCGATTTATAATTATAGAGCGTCAAGATAAGGTAATAGAGGCTCAAAAGCGTTACTTTAAAGAGAACTTCGGTG
>JANTGQ010000213.1 GCA_024762845.1 Nitratifractor sp.
CTTTCGATAATTTATAAAAGATCCATAGATTGAGCTAAAAACCATCTGTGTAACAGAGATTGCTATTGCAGATTTTATTCCATACCCCATTGCCAAAAGTATCGGAACCAAAACCATACCGCCACCAACACCAAAAAAACCTGATGTTGCCCCAACAAAGATACCTATTAAGCTTAATTCTAAAAATATCATTTGGCTCCCGTTTTTATAAAATTAACGAAAGATTATAGCACTTTTATGATAATATTTTCAGTATGAAAAAGATTTTATTAACACTAACAACCCTACCCCTCCTATTAAGTGCCGGTTTCCAAAGCTCTATCTCTACTATTACACCACAAATCAAGCAGAGAATGATGCAAGGAAACTCCTATAGAAACGGCTGCCCAATTGCTTTGAGTAACCTGCGCTACCTACAGCTTAGCTATATAGGTTTTGACAACAAAGAGCACTTGGGCGAACTTGTTGTAAATAAAAATGTAGCTTCTGATATTACCACAATCTTTAAAAAACTATACCAACTACGCTACCCAATTCGTAAAATGCACCTCGTAAGCCACTACAATGGCAGCGACTTTGCATCGATAGAGGCAGACAACACCTCTGCATTCAACTGCCGCCCGGTGGATGGTACAAACAAGTGGTCGCTCCATAGCTATGGAAAAGCTATCGATATTAACCCCTTAGAGAATCCATATGTAAGTAAAAATGGGCATATATCGCATAAAAAATCGTATATCTATGCCAAAAGAGCACATATTGGCAACTCACCTGCTCAAAGAGCTGTTATAGTTAAAGGTGACGCGATTGTAAAACTCTTTAAAAGTCACGGCTGGCGCTGGGGTGGAGAGTTTAGATGCTGCAAAGATTACCAGCATTTTGATAAGAAATAGTCAATTATCCTCGTAATATTACTTAAGAAAAATGCTGCGAGCCGCAAGGGTAAAGCTCTTGCGACTCCTCTGTAGTAGTAGCAAAGATAGTCAGTGGGGTTTGTGTTAAGCGTGCTATTTTTTGGATTCTCTCCAAGTTTTCTGGCGGGAAAGCTATAAGCATTTCGTACTCTTCTCCGCTCTCTCCAATCTCTACTTCTATTACTTTTAAGGGCTTCATAAAGAGCTCGTTGGCTTTTAAAAACTTATTGGTATCGCAGTAGAGCCCATCGCTAATATCCATACCGGCACTCAGCCATGGGGTGGCTGCTCGTATAAAGTCTTGGCGTAGAATTGGTTTATAGAATTTGGAGTTATCGGGTACTCGCTCGCCTTCGAAAAGTAGCTCTAAGTCTCTTTTTACGCTTCCTAAATCACCTGTGTAGGCGATAAGGTCTCCGCTATTTAAGTTATCTCTTTTGAGTGCTACCTTTGTTTTGCCAATCATAGTAATAGATATACCAAGCTTATCGCTGCCTATTGTGTCGCCACCTATTATCTCTATTTTATGCTCAAGTGCCAGCCGATTAAACTCTTTGCTTAGGCGCTTTACAGCAGACTTTTTAATATCTTTTGGAAAAGCAACGGTAAGAAGCATATATTTGGTCTCGGCATTCATTGCAACCATATCGGAAAGATTTACCATAAAAGCTTTATAGGCTATCTGCTCTATGCTCATCCACTCTCTTTTAAAGTGGCTATTCTCCCAAAAGGCATCCATCGCATACACCCACTCGTCGATGAGTGCTCCATCATCTCCTATATATGGTGTCTTTATCTTCTTAATCCAATAGCTTTCTATATCCAAAGAATGCTCCAAAATTCAATTTTAAAAGTATTATAACCTATTAAATCGATTTTTAAAGAAAATGATACAAATAGTAATATCAACGCCATTTGTGTAACATTTTAACACTTTGGCAACAATCTTCTTTACTCTTTGGAACTATTAATCAAACTTATATAACCCAGGTACTATAATAGTAAAAAATTTACTTCAAGGGTACTGAATGCAGCTAGAAGATGTTAAAGTTTACGAATATGATGCTGTTGTTGTGGGTGCTGGTTTAGCAGGACTTGCCGCGGCAAAAGAGTTAAAAGAGGCAGGGAAAAAGGTTGCTGTTATTACAAAACTGCACCCATTACGAAGCCACTCAGGTGCAGCACAAGGTGGGATTAATGCAGCTTTAGGCGAAGATGACTCAACTGAGTTACACGAGTTCGATACGGTTAAGGGAAGCGACTACCTTGGTGACCAGGATGCAATTGAGTTTATGTGTTCAAATGCTCCAGAGACAATTAGATGGGCAGAGAGAATGGGTGCTGTCTTCTCAAGAGACGATAAAGGTAAAATTGCTATTCGTCCATTTGGCGGGCAGAGCAAACCAAGAGCCTGTTACGCAGCAGACAGAACAGGTCTAACACTCTTACAGACAATTTACGAGCAAGCCTTCCGCGCGGGTATAGAGGTATTTGACGAGTGGTACTGTGCAGACGTTCTATACGAAGATGGCAAAGCAAAAGGTGTTGCTGCGTATAATATTCGCAACTCTGAGCCGGCTATTTTTAATGCAAAAGTTACAATGTTTGCTACAGGTGGATATGGACGTGCATTTAAGATAAACTCGAACGCACATGCAAACACTGGTGATGCACTCTCTATCTTTGCAAGACGCGGTTTACCACTTGAAGATATGGAGTTTGTACAGTTCCACCCAAGTGGACTTGGCGGTTCAGGAGTATTAATCTCCGAAGCAGCACGTGGAGAGGGTGGACGCCTCTTTAA
>JANTGQ010000214.1 GCA_024762845.1 Nitratifractor sp.
ATATCGTTATCCTCTACTAAAATCTCTTGCTGGTTTAGATTTGGTGGTATCTCCCCCTCTAGCCACTTGTAAAATGGTGTTAATCCGCGGTTGTGGCTTACAGAGACTGCAAAAATATTCTCTGCTCCAAATTCGCTATACTCCCAAAATCTTTCGTTTAACTCTTTATCGTTATCTATTTTATTAACAATAAGTGCCATTGGCTTGTTTAGACTCTGTAGCTTCCAGAAGTACTCTTTATCTTCATCATCGGGAATACTCTTACCATCAACCATATAGAGTATAATATCTGCCTCGTTAGCTGCCTGTAAAGATTTGTCGCCTACTTTATTAAAGAGTTCACTTGTGTAGTCTATTCCACCCGTATCTAAAAGTTCAAACTCTCTATTCTCCAAGAGTGTTATGATCCCTTTTTTTACATCTCGTGTTGTGCCACTAACATCAGAGGTAATTGCATCTCTTCTTTTTATTAATCTATTATAGAGTGAGCTCTTGCCCACATTTGGTTTACCAACTATTGCAACTTTTTTCATACCCTGCCATCATTTTTTTACGCAATTATAGCGAAAATATTACAAATTAAGGGTTCTCACAAATTCTCTACAAATCTGTGCTATCATTAGGAAAAATCAAGGATTACCATGAGATATTTAATTTTACTACTACTTACATTTTCCCTTTATGCCGAGCAGTTGCACTATCGTGTTAAAGCCCCTCTTTTTGGCACAATAGGTAATGTTGTAATAAACTACACCGTTACAAATAATAAATACGATATTACAGCACATATGCAAACATCTGGTTTTGCAAAAACACTCTCAGGCAACAGGGTAGAAGATTACCATGTTAGCGGAACAGTAAAAGATAACCGTTACTTTGCTCATAAGTTTATACAAAAAGTAAAGTTTAAACAGAGCATCATTCATCTACAGTATCTCTTTAATTATAAGAAAAAAACTATTGAGAAAAAAAGAGTTAAGTGGAAAAATGGAAAAAAAATCAATGATACAGATAAAATTTTGCCATTCTTTGCAAGCAACGACCTTTTTAGCTCATATCACAATATTGTAGAGCGCTATAAAGGCGGTAATAATCCAGGTCACTATACAATGAAAAGCGCAGGTCTCGAAAAGTTTAATGGGGTGTTGAAAATTTTTATTCCCAGCAAAGAACAGCAGATAAAAGAGGCAAAAGCCTTAGGTGTTACAGATGTATGGATTTTTCATATCATCACACTCAAAAAGATTTTAGGCAGCGAAAATGGAGAGATTATCTTTGCGGTAGGTAGTGATGGTATAGCAAAGGCAGTGCGTGTACTAAACACATCATATGTCTCTCATATAGATGCATTTTTGGTTCACTAAGAACAAATTGGCTATAATTTGTCCAATTTAACAAATTGGAGTCTCAATTGATACTAATAGCAGGACCATGTGTACTAGAGAGTAGAGAGAATGTATTTAAAATTGCAAAAGCACTCGAAGAGTATAACGAAGATTGCACTATAGACTTTTACTTTAAAGCGAGTTTCGACAAAGCAAACAGAACAAGTATCGACAGCTTTAGAGGACCCGGCTTAGACGAAGGGTTAAAGCTTCTGCAAGATGTAAAAGATGAATTCGGATATAAGATATTAACCGATATCCACTTACCAGACCAGGCACAAAGTGTAAGCGAAGTGGCAGATGTTTTACAAATTCCGGCTTTTCTCTCGCGCCAGACCGATTTGCTTGTAGCTGCTGCAAAGACAGCCTCTGTTGTAAATATTAAAAAGGGTCAGTTTTTAGCACCGGCAGCCATGGAACACTCTGTAAAAAAAGTCTTAAAAACACGTGGCTTTGATGGCGAAGCAACATATGAAAATGCAAAGAAATATGGAGTATGGCTTACCGAGCGAGGTACAACATTTGGCTATGGAAACTTGGTTGTCGATATGCGAGGCTTAGAGATTATGCGTAAATTTGCACCAGTAATCTTTGACGCAACACACTCTGTACAGATGCCAGCAAGCGGCGAAGCAAGCAGTGGTGGAAATAGTGAATTTGTTCGACCACTTGCGCGTGCAGCAGCGGCAGTAGGTGTAGATGGATACTTTTTCGAAACACACTTTGACCCATCTATTGCACTTAGCGATGGACCAAATATGATACAATTAGACAATTTAAAAACACTACTTAAAGAGATTCAAGCAATTAGTTTAATATAAAGGAAAAAAATGAATATTATTGAGGGTAACTTACAGGTAAACAAAGATGTAAAAGTTGCAATAATCAGTGCGCGATTTAACCACTTTATTACAGACAGACTCGTAGAGGGTGCTAAAGATTTTTACGCAAGACATGGCGGAGACGAAAATGCACTTGATTTGGTTTTAGTACCCGGTGCATTTGAGATACCTTTTGCACTAGATCGTCTACTAGCAAGCGGTAAATACGATGCAGTTTGCTGCCTTGGTGCAGTAATTCGCGGGGCAACACCACACTTTGACTATGTAAGTGCAGAGGCTACAAAAGGTATTGCAAATGTAGCGCTTAAGTATGGTAAACCCGTATCTTTTGGTGTTTTAACTGTAGACTCTATAGAACAGGCAATTGAGCGCGCAGGTACAAAAGCGGGCAATAAAGGTGCAGAGGCTATGGGTAGCTTGGTAGAGATGATTAACTTATATGGTGAAATAGAGTAATGGCTACTAGACACCAGGCAAGAGCTGCAGTTGT
>JANTGQ010000215.1 GCA_024762845.1 Nitratifractor sp.
TATTGTTTTAAATCAATATTAGAAGAGCCGGCTATATTTTTCATAAAATTCTCTATATAGAGTTCTCTATTCTTTTTAAAATAGAGTAGTTGCATCTTTTTAAAAGCTTCGCTTTGGGTATTAAAGTATGCTGGAGAGAGTAGTATTAAGCGGTCTACTCTTTTGTTGGTTGTAAGCAGATACTCTACAGCTTTAATCGCACCATAACTAAAACCTGCAACTGTATAGCCATTTTTTTGAAGCCAAAAGTTAAATAGTTCCTCTTCATTATTTAGTGAAAAGCCACTAAAGTAGAGCATCAATCTCCTTTTGAATATCAGCTTTGTCTACAACTTCGTGACTACTAAGCTCTTTTGCAATAGTTGTAATTACTGGAGATAGTGTAGTTAGAAGAGATGTTACATCATCTTTTATCTCCTCTAAGAGTGGTG
This sequence comes from Nitratifractor sp., assembly GCA_024762845.1. Lineage (GTDB taxonomy): Bacteria > Campylobacterota > Campylobacteria > Campylobacterales > Sulfurovaceae > JAADEQ01. The sequence goes on from JANTGQ010000215.1 coordinate 432, forward strand.
CAGTTTGTCTGTTCTCTAAAAGCGTATAATCTTTTTGTATATCTTCTATTAGTTTCAATAGCTGCTTTTTGTCATCAATAGAGATATTAAAGCTTTCACCATACTTTTGTTTAAGATAGAGAGCACCAGAGATTAAAACCTTTGCCCGGTTGAGAAGTTCGCTTCTTGATATTAAAGGAGACTCTTGCGTAATCATGAGTGGTGTAGAGAGTTTTACTTTCTCAAAATCAAAGCCAAACCAGGTAGCTACAGTTGCTTTTACAGCTTGATAATCTGCTTCTATTTCACGCTCTTTATTTAAGAGTATAGTTACTCTCTTTTTCCCATATATGACCCTATCTTTGACTGTATAGATATCTTCAATATCAATTGCCTCTTTGTTAGTTCGCAGGCAATGCATAGCTGCTTCATTTATAAGTGTCTCTATTGCTGCCGGGCTAAAACCAGCTGTAAGTTTTGCAACCTCTTCTATCTTAAGCGTATGTTTTTTATTACGCAGATAGAGGCTTATAATTTTTTGACGCTCATCAATATTTGGCAAAGAGATAAAAATTCTTCTGTCAAAGCGTCCTGGGCGTAGAAGTGCAGAGTCTAAAACATCTAACCTATTTGTTGCCGCTATTACAATTACTCCACTGTTATTGCTAAACCCGTCCATCTCAACCAAGAGTTGATTAAGTGTTGCTTCTCTTTCGTTACTATCGAGGCTATTTCTGCTCTTGCCTACTGAGTCTATCTCATCAATAAATATAATACTTGGTGCCATCTCTTGGGCTTTTTTGAAGAGCTCCTGTACTCTTTTTGCACCCATGCCAGCATATATATGTACAAAACTTGCACCACTGTGGTAAAAGAAAGGAACAGAAGCTTCCGAAGAGATTGCTTTTGCTATAAGCGTCTTTCCCGTACCTGGTGGTCCAACAAGCAAAACACCTTTTGGCATTCTGATACCATACTTTTTAAACCTATAGGGATGCTTTAAAAAAGAGATAATCTCTTCTAAATCCTCTTTTATATCTTGGATTCCTGCTATAGAGTTAAAATTAATATTCTCTGTAGATTCTGGCTTTATCTCTTGAGAGTGTTTTATAGACTCTTTGGATAATTGGTTATTGGAATATGCACTTGCAGTGCTCTCTTTATTCTTACGTAAAAGTATTATCAAAACAATCAAAATAGAGAGTAGTATAAGAATTGCAACAGGTATCAGAATATCACTACGCTTACTGTAAATTGTAACCGGATACTTAGCAAGCAAATTTTGTAAATTGACAGCATATTTTGATGTCTTGTAAATTTTTCGATCTGTGCTGACTACTATATAATTTTCTTGAACAGAGAGTTGTTCTATTTTTTCGTTTTCTAAAATCTTATTAAATTGCTCTCCACTTACAAGAGTAGCGCTATTGCTGCTTTTGAGTATAACATATATACCAAGAGCTACAACTATTAGTAGCGTAACAATAGCAATAGGCTTTGTTTGTTTATTCAAACGTAGCATAGTTTGCACTCTCTTTGACAATAGAGTTATCAACACTAATCCAGTTATGGACAATATCTCTTTGGCTCTGAACCAAAACCAAATTATAATACTGGTCATATCCACGATAGACACTGTCTTTAACACTCTCTATAAGTATATCTAAATCTCTAGAGTGTTGTTTTCTAAAGAGGTAGTTTTTCTCTGCAACAACTTGTGTTAACTCTTTATGCCGCTCTTTGGCAACTTTACCATTGATTCTCTCTTTAATTTTTGCTGATGGTGTATTGTCCCTTGGCGAGTAGGTAAATGCATGGATATGGCTAAGTGGTAACTCTTTTACTCTCTCTATCGCTTCACTCCAAAGTTCATCACTCTCCCCTGGGTGACCTACAATAAAGTCTGTTCCAAGTGCATAGCCATAGTCTGCTATTTTTCCAAAAAGTTCTAAATCCTCTTTATAGCTGTTACGACGATTCATGTAGACCAACATCTTATCTGCAGTATGCTGCAGTGCTATATGCAAATGCTTTGCCATAAATGGCTCATTTAACAGTTCTAAAAACTCATTGTCTATTTGGCTAGGCTCTAGGCTTCCAATTCGTATGCGACGAACACCCCTAATTTGTGAAATCTCTTTAATCAACTTAGCAATAGATAAACCAATATCCAAACCATAACTTCCAACATTTGTTCCAGTTAAAATAAACTCCCCAAAGCCATTGCCTGCCAGTACTCTTACCTGCTCTTTTATCTGCTCTAGCGGTAAAGATCTTGCATTACCACG
>JANTGQ010000216.1 GCA_024762845.1 Nitratifractor sp.
TAAGTTCTGCAAGAGTTGTTTCTATATTTTTACTCAAAGAGTATCTGCTACGAGCATACTCTTGAAGCTTGTCACACTGCTGTAGAGTGCTGTTGTATCCACTCTCTAAGAGCTTCTCTATCTCGGTGGCAGTTAGTTTTTGTTTTTTATATCTGCCCGAGAAGTTACACCTCTGCATACCCCCTATCTCTTCTAAGTTCACCCAGCCATCGCCGCCATATTTGTCGTATACAAAAACAGGTACAGCTGTTGCAAGTGCATATTGTACGGTTTTACCTATAGTTATTATGGCGTCATACTCTCGCAAAATCTCTGGGCTTATCAACTCAACTCTATTGCCTAAACCATAGATATCTACTCTTTTGTCTCTGCTTTGCAAAAGTTTTTTTAATTCATAAAGCTCTTTAGGCAGATGGTTAGAGACAATTGCTACGCGTTGTAACTCTTTAGCGTAGAGAGTTTTTGGCGAGCGAAAAAAGTTATGTGGAACACTATTTGGAAAGAGTTGTACATCGCTACTCTCAAGCCCCTCCGCAACCATTTTCTCTTTTGTTTCGTTAGAATTTGCTAAAAAAAGTGAGATAAACTCTTTTAAGTGTAAAGGTGGAGCCTCCAAAGGCTCATATGGCGAAAGCGAAGAGAAGATAATATGTCCAAACTCTATCTCTGCTTCAAAAAGAATAAAAGCAAGCAGTGGAGCATGCTGTACCCACAAAAGGTCATATCTGCTAGTGTTTACTTTTTCATGAAGTATATTTTTTACTTCGATAGATTCGTCAAGGAAGTGTTTCTTAATAGGGTATCCATACGAAAATGTACCAACCTCTACTCTAAATCCAAGGTTACGAAACTCTTTGGAGAGCTCTAAAATATTAATCTCTGAACCTGCAAGGTCTTTGAGGTGATGGGTTAAAAGTAGTATTGTCTTCAAGTGTTAATATCCCAATTGTGCGTAAGAGCAGTAACACCTTCGCTTACTTTCCAGCCACACTGGGCGTAAGGCGTAGTAATTGATACCTGTATAAGGTTCTCTATTTTATGGAAGCTCTGTAGTAAGTTGGCATGAGAAAGAAAAAATGACAAAAAGTACTCTCCATCTAGTAGGCTTAATTTTGGAAAAGATAAGCTAACTTTTGTGTAGCCAGGTTTGAGAGTAATTGGTTTGTCATCTCTAATATTGTTAACTCTACTGACTTCCAACCCATCTTGCCGAGTAATTGCAACCCCTAAACCAATATCCGTCTCATGGGGCAGATAACTGCATATTAGCATCTCTAAAGTAATATCACTAAAGGTTGTGAAATTACTGTGACCCTCTTTTGAATTACGAAGAGCAATATCACTAAAATAGCACTCTTCGCTGCTTGTCTTTTCTCCAAGAGATTTTACCCTATCTTTAATTAAGCCACTCTCTAACTGCGGCACTCTTTTTGCTTCTCTCTTAATGCCACACTGATTTGAAGAGGAGTAGGTAGCTCTTTCGTAGTTTCGAGTAACACTTTTTGTGTCACCATACTCTATTAGTTTCCCACTCTCTATCCAAGCGACTTTATCGCATAGAAGGCGGATCGCGCTAAGACTATGTGAGACAAAGAGAATCGACTTGTCACTTTTTATAAAGTCATTCATTCTTTCAAAACACTTGTTTTGAAAAGCCATATCGCCAACACTGAGAGCTTCATCTATAATAAGAATGTCTGGGTCAACATTAATAGCCACCGAAAACGCTAACCTTGCAAACATTCCGCTACTGTACATTTTAACCGGCTGATATATAAAGTTACCAATATCGGCAAATGTAATAATGGCATCAATTCGTTTATCCATCTGCATTTTAGTGTAGCCCATAATGGTACCATTAAGATAGATATTTTCTATACCACTCATCTCTGGGTTAAAACCAGCCCCAAGTTCAAGTAGAGAGGCAATTTTACCATTAACCTTGACCTCCCCGAATGTTGGGGTTAATACCCCTGTAATTATCTTTAAAAGTGTCGATTTTCCTGCACCATTTTTGCCGATTAATCCTACTGTTTCACCTCTTTTAATATCTAAAGAGAGATTATCGATGGCATAAAATTTACTGTGGTAACTTTTTCTAAATGGGTTAAGTACCTCTTTTAATCTATCGCTTGGTTCATTGTAGATATTATATATTTTAGAGAGGTTTTTTACCGATACAGCACTAGTATTAACCATTTTGGAGACTCCTATATATCTACAACTTTTGCATTTTTTAACCTGAAGAAATCTTTAAAGAATTAGGCTACAAGCTCTTTGCTAATTAATCCCAGATTTCGCATTAGAGTTGCTTAAAATCTGCCAAACGCTTGTGCTGTAGGTATTTGCGGAAAACTGTGCAAGTGCGGATTCCCAAGGCTCTAAGCTGCACCCATAGGTGCATCGATGGTTTCTCCGTAAGTGCTTACAGTGCAATGGTTTGCGTAGAGTTCTGTAATCTCTAATGCGAAATCAGGGTTAATGTTATTTTAACATAACTATTCTATTAACGAGCTATAGTCTTAGGTTGGTAGTCGCGGGTTAAAAGCACAAATTTGATAAAATACTCTATTAGAATTAACAAAAAAAGGCTACATAGGTATGGCAAAAGATTTTTTACGAGCGATAGTCGAAGAGGACTTAAAAGCAGGCAAGTATAGTGCAGTGCATACGCGTTTTCCACCGGAGCCTAATGGG
>JANTGQ010000217.1 GCA_024762845.1 Nitratifractor sp.
ATCGAGCATCGAAACAGAGATAAGAAAGATATAGCCATAAAGTCTTTTGTTACCTCTTAAAAATAGTAATAGATAGCCGATAAATCCAATACCCATTGCATATATAACACCTTTTGATGCATCATATGCATAAAAGTAGAGCGCAACAAAGAGCATTGCCCACAGTAGTGCATATAAACTATCCTCTTTGACTGTTCTAATAAGAAAGTAAACTATAGCTACAGGAAAAAGCAGTGCAAAAAGGTCACTATCGTAGTAACCCGCCATTGTACGGTTATAAAAGCTCCATGTAACAGATGCCAGCAGTGCTGCCAAAAAGCCTAAAAAAGGTTTATTGTAGAGTTTCATTACCAGCACAATTGGTACAACAACCAAACTAGCTATAAAAACAGGTTCGTAAAATGTTATCGTCTCAAGTGAGAATGGCAAAACTTTTGCCAAAAGATATGTAAATGTTACCATACCATACTCTAAAGATGGCACCCTATGGTTAAACTCCAAAGAGTGGTCAAACAGGTTTTTTACTCCACTTGCCCAAAAGTAGCCATCGTTTGTGTTAAGCATAAGCTCCCCGTTCCAATAGAAACTACTCTCATCTCCAAATTGATACACATAAATTAAACGGCAAGCAACACTAAATAGATATGAAGCAATAATATAAATCCAAACTTCATTTCGTTTTAACCAACTCATTTTGTTCCTTTTTTATTCTTTAAAAAGTGCATCAAGAAACTTAACAGAGAGCTTCTCGTAGGTAAATTGTTCTAAAACATACCTCTTCCCATTCTCTCCCATCTCTCTTCTTGACCCTTCGCTGCTACTATAAAGCTCTTCGATAGCCTTTGCAAGCTCTTTTGGGTTTTTAGCTTCGACACTCACTCCACATTTTGCAAGTTTAACCAAATCACCTTTTCCAGAGTATGCATGGATAATCGGTTTTGCACTATACATATAATCAAATATCTTATTTGCAGAGATTCCGTAATTATAGATCTTCTCCTTGTTCCATCCAATATAGCATACATCAAAGAGCGAGAGCATACTCTGTACCTCTTTTTTTGGTATTGGTTCAATGAATATAATATTATCCAAGTTGCCATAAGTATCTACTAAATTTTGCTTCTCTTTTCCGTCTCCAACTATTACAAAAACTATCTCATCGTTATCTTTTAAGAGTTTAGCGGCTTCACATAGTGTCTCTAATGCATTGGCAATCCCAATTGTTCCTGTATAGCCTATAATAAATTTACCATTAGGAATCAACTCTTTTACACTTTTCTTTAGCGGTTCAACATTTTGCACTTCATCAAGGTCAATCCCATTATTAACCCATACAAAACTCTTCTCTATCCCCAAATCTCTCTTGAGATGTTCTCCATAGTTAAAAAGACTCGAGACTATTACATCAGCCCTCTTAATTGCAAACTTTTCACACCAACTCATCGCCCTAATTAAAGGGTGATTTGGGCTAATATCTCCTAACTCTATAATAGATAGAGGCCAAATATCTTTAACCTCATACACAAACTTTGCACCATATTTTTTAGCCAATCTATAGGCAGGAACAGCCAAAAAAGGTGCCATAGGAGAAGCAATTACAACATCTGGCTTTTGCATCTTAGAATGAGGCAGTGCAAAAAGCTTAGCAGAAAAAATAAACCACTTTAAAACCCTCTTTTTACTTGTCGACTCTCCATACTTTGGAACCTTTAGCCACAAATAGTTAATCCCATCAATATTTTCAAATTTATAACTATCCTCAACCTGGGGTAGCTTTTTAAACAGATGCATATACGAAGCAGAGATAATATAGACACTATACCCCATCTTCGCAAACTCTTTTGCAAAATAGTAGTTGCGAAACTCCATACCATGGTATCTACTTCCTGCATAGTCGTTGATAAACCAGATAGTTTTACTCATATGCCAATAGCTCTTTTACTATTTTTTCGCTTGCTTTTCCATCTCCATAGAGGTTCAGTTTTGCATTTATTTTATTCAATTTAGATTTAATTTTATAAGCTTTTAATATTTTCTCTTTATCTGCTCCAACCAAAGTATTAAATCCATTTTCAACAAGCTCTACCCACTCTGTCTCATCTCTTAAAGTTATGCAGGGTTTTTCAAAGAAATAAGCCTCTTTTTGTAATCCACCACTATCTGTCATTACTAGAGTACAATTATCTATTAACCAAACCATCTCAAGGTAACCTACTGGGTCTATAATAGTAATATTATCTAGTGATAGTGATAGATTTTTTATTTTCTGTTTCGTTCTTGGATGAAGAGGTAAAATTATTTGCATCTCTTTTGCTATTTCATTTAAGGCTTCAAATATCTCTTTTAATCTATCTTCATTATCTGTGTTTTCTGCTCTATGAATAGTACATAATATGTAGTTGTTCTTGATTTCAATATCTGGCTTAGCGGCTAAATTTTTATAAAAGAGTGCACCATCATACATTACATCACCACTATTTACTATTTTACACTCAAAATTTTCAAATCCCTCTTTTTTAAGATTTTCTATAGCAGTAGTAGTTGGGCAAAATAGTATATCGCTTACTCTATCAGTCAATATCCTATTTACCTCTTCAGGCATTTGCATATTAAAACTTCTTAGCCCTGCTTCTATATGCGCAAGTTTTATATGTAGTTTACTAGCTACAATTGCACCTGCAAGTGTAGAGTTT
>JANTGQ010000218.1 GCA_024762845.1 Nitratifractor sp.
GTACGTTTGGGTAACGATGTAGATATGCCAAGAAACCTTGCTAAATCTGTAACCGTAGAGTAATGAGAGTTCGCATTAACGAAGAGAAGTTTGAAGAGTTAAAAGATAAACTACGCCCAGGCAGGAGCTGGTGGGCTTTAGTTGGGATAGTAGTATTCTTTTTTCTTCCCGAGCTTGCAGCCTACTTTTACGGGGCCGAGATAAAACACTTTTTTGCACTCAAAGCAAGCAGTGCAGATAGCTTTTTACAAGCTAAACTATATGGACAGTTAGAGAGTTTGGGTGAGAACTCATTTTTAAATATTATGATAGGAGTACTCTTTACTGTCTGGTTTTTTAAATCTAGATAGTAGACCTTTTTCATTTTCATTTCATTTATGAGATGTAAAATTTCACGTTTTTAATTTTTTTAATAAGGGAGAGTGAATGACTCTGTTTGAGAGTGTGATATTAGGAATAGTAGAGGGGATTACAGAGTTTTTGCCAATCTCTTCGACAGCGCATATGATAATAACATCAAATATTTTAGGCTTAAAGCAAAGCACAGCAAATGTCGCTTTTGAGGTTATTATTCAACTAGGTGCAACATTAGCGATTATTATGCTTTACCTGAAGAAGATTAAAATTAAAGAGGTTGTGCTTTGGGAAAAAGTGATTGTCGCTTTTCTACCGTTAGCAATAGTTGGTTTTTTGTTTCGGCATCAGATTAAAGAGCTCTTTACAGTTGAAACATCTGCCTGGATGTTTATAGTTGGTGGTATTGTTTTCTTTATTGTAGAGTTTTTTTATCAGAAAAAAGAGCCCGATTTGATGGTGGATGATGTAGAGAAAGTAAGCTTTAAACAGGCATTTCTTATAGGTGTTTCGCAGGTATTTGCACTAATCCCAGGCACAAGCCGAAGTGGAGCTACTATTGTTGGGGGAATGCTAAGTGGTCTTACACGAAAAGTATCTGCCGATTTTAGTTTTTTACTTGCCATCCCTACTATGCTGGCTGCCAGTGGGTATGAGATGCTAAAAAACTACCACTCATTTGCCGACCAAAACGGTATTATCTTGGCAACAGGCTTTATTGTAAGCTTTATTGTGGCATTTATAACAGTAAAACTCTTCTTAAAGTTTGTAGAGAAGTTTTCGCTCAGCTGGTTTGGTGCATATAGAGTAATTTTTGGTATATTTTTACTTTTCTATTTGGTATAAATCGTAGCAGTTGGGTAAAAGTGTTGTGTTAAAAATTGAAGGAGCTAATGATGGGGATAGTATATTTAACAGGTGCAGGTCCCGGAGATATTGAGCTCTTAACTCTTAAGGCATACCAAGTTGTGCAAGAAGCTGATGTAATTGTTTACGATAGACTTGCAAACCCAGATATTTTAAAAGAGGCAAAAGAGAGCTGCGAACTTATTTTCGTTGGTAAAGCAGACTCGCACCATATATTAGCACAAGATGCGATTAATGAATTGCTCTACCAGTTAGCGCTAAAATATGACAAAGTAGTGCGTTTAAAGGGTGGAGACCCACTTGTGTTTGGCAGAGGTGGAGAGGAGGCGCTGTACCTAAAGTCTAAAGGTATAAAGTTTGAGTTTATACCTGGAATTACCTCGGCAATTGCCGTGCCTGAGTATGCAGGTATACCTGTAACACACCGTGGTGTAACGACCTCTTTTTGCGTAGTGACCGGGCATGAGTCACCTGACAAAAAAGAGTCCCAAATTCCATGGGATAACTTTAAGAGTAATGATACGATCATCTTTTTAATGGGGCTGAATAATCTAAAGAAGATATCAAAGAAGCTGATAGAGATTGGAAAAGCAAAAGATGTCCCTGTAGCAGTAATTAGCAGAGGGACAACCAAAGAAGTAAAGAGTGTAACAGGTACACTGGAAAATATTTATGAGAAGGCGAAAGATTTACCAACCCCAGCGCTTATTATTGTTGGTGAAGTGGTGCGACTGCAGAAAGATTTAGCTTGGTATAAAGAGTGCTATCCGCAGCAGTAGATGCTTGCCGGGGTGAAAAAAGTTTCGTAAGTAAAGGTATTACAATGGTGTATTTTCCTATGTTTTATACTCTTGATAATAAAAAGATTTTACTTGTCGGGGGCGGTAGTATTGCTACTGAGAAGCTAGAGAAGTTGCTAGAGTTTAGCAAAGAGATAACAGTGATAACAAAAGAGTTAAGCGCTGAGTGTAACACTATAATTAAAGAGCACTGCTTAACGCTCTATCAGCGCCCATATGTAAGTGGTGATATAGAGGGATTTGATATTGTAATTGTTGCGACAGATACTACTAATCTGCATGAGTCTATATTTTTAGAGAGTCGTGGAAAAAATATTTTAGTAAATAGTGTAGATAATACAAAATATTGCGATTTTATATTTCCCTCTTTTATTAAGAGAGGAGACTTAACAGTTGCCTTCTCCACAAGTGGCGCTTCGCCGGCATTTGCTAAATATATACGTAGATATTTTGAAAGGATGATTCCACAAGGTGTAGAGGAGTTTTTGGAAAAATTGAAAAGCTTACGAAAAACAGAGCCAAAAGGAAAAGAGCGAATGAAACGTTTTGATAGTTTGGTGAAAGAGTATTTTAAGAAAGAGTTTAAGTAGCTTTAGAGAGAAAATCTCTCTAAAAAATTAAAAGTGGTAGTTAAAGCCAACTGTAAGTGCTTCGAGACTCACTTTTGA
>JANTGQ010000219.1 GCA_024762845.1 Nitratifractor sp.
CTTATCGGCATGTATTTGGGGAAACGGGATAGGTGAGTACTGCTACCTATCACCTTTATTACTTCACTTAAATACTACGCAAAGCCCTCAATTAGGCATTTATTACAATATATGACACAATTTTTGTATATACTATAGATGTGTGTTTAGTAAAGTCTAAAAAGAGATTTTTCTCATTAATTTCAAAAAGGAGGAAATTATGGCAAACATTAGTAAAAACCTTGTCTTTATAAATGAAACAGAGGCTGTTGGGACAGGCTGGATTCCGCCACTGCCTGATTTACGTGATTATACAGACGATAGTGCAGAGATTAAAAAAATGGTTAAAGAGTTAAAAAGAGGCAAGACTCTCCCGCGTGCATTGCCTAAAAAAACAGACCTGCGTCAGTGGTGTTCTCCAATTGAGAATCAAGGTGCTCTTGGTTCTTGTACTGCGCATGCGGCAGCTGGGGTTATTGAGTATTTTCAAAGAAGAGCACATGGAAAATATATAGATGTCTCTCGTCTTTTTATATACAAAACAACCCGTAACCTCTTAGGATGGGTAGGTGACACCGGGGCATATCTGCGTACAACCATGGCATCTATAGCTGTAGCGGGGGTACCGCCGGAGAGATACTGGCCATACACCACAAGAGTAGATCCCGGTCCATCACAAGAGAGAACTTTTGATACTGAACCAGACTCATTTGTCTATGCAGTAGCAGACAATTACGAAGCTATCAGATACTTCCGACATGGTGCAAAAGGTGGCGGAAAAGATGGTGAAAAAGTTTTAAAGAGTGTTAAAAAATATCTACTCTTTGGAATACCAAGCATGTTTGGGTTTTATGGATTTGACTCTTTTTACAGTGGAGACAAGCCTGGGCATATACCACTTCCATGCGATAATGAACAAGCCCAATGGGGTCATGCAATTGTTGCAGTAGGGTATGATGACAATAAAGAGATAAAAAATAGAAGATGTGGAACAACAACCAAAGGTGCTCTGCTTATTAGAAACTCTTGGGGCACAGGCTGGGGCGATGCCGGATATGGCTGGCTCCCATATGAGTATGTCTTACATGGATACGCCCATGACTTCTGGTCTATGCTCTCAATGAAGTGGGTTGACACAGGAGAGTTTGGTCTCTAACTGCCTACAACCACAAGTACTTTCTCCTAACGTGGAAGTAAGTGCTTTGTGGAGTAGCACAACTTAGATTAATATCCATTCAGATTTTCTACAGGAAACTCTAAACTATCCTTTTTGCTTACTCTTTTAATTGTCTCTTCGATAATCTCTATATTATTATCAAATGAACCGTGCGAAAGCCGTATTGTGTCCCCATTTAGAGATGTTGGAACCTGACTCTGTAGCTTAGTATAAATATGTGTTCGTATACCTTTCGAAAATTTTATCCAACGCTTTAAAGCTGGGTATTTTATCTGATTAAAAACAGAATTCTCCTTTGCGTACTCTATATCCCAACTTGCCGCCATACCCAGCAGAGGTGTTTTATGAATATCCTCAAGTGCTCTGCTTACAAGATAGAGAAGGGACTTCTTGTATGGACCTACATTGTCAGCTTTTTCTCTCTCGTCGTCCATCATATAGATATCAATAGCACTTTTAGAGAGTGTACCATTTTTATGGGCAGCAATATAGTATTTGTTGGCAAACTCTACCGTACATGCAGGAGCATAGAGTGTACAGGAGTTTAGAACGACTTCTCTTCTTGAGAGCTCATCTAGCCAGTGTCCAAGCAAAATAGAGCCAGCCGAGTGCCCGACAATATGCAACTCGCAATCGAACTCCTCTTTTAGCTTTTTAAGCGATTTGGCTAAAAGTACCATGCCTCCAGCCTTTGTATCTCCATGCTGCGAATATCCCGGCACTGCCCTATCGTTTGCATATGCAGCATTCTCCTTCATCTCCGACCACACCCCTTTTACAACAACTTTTCTGGAGAAATCCTCTATCGCCCTATCTATCGCCTCTTGTAGTTTTTCTAAAATCCCCTTCGCTTTTGCACTCGATGGTACAATACCAGCTTCTTTAAAAGAGGAGTGCAGTTTATCCTCTATCTGGTCTGTTATGGACTCTAGAAAACCTGTTTTCCAAGTAATAAACAGAGGGTAGACCCCATTTGCTTTAAAATAGGGTGCCATTACCCGAACCCTGTTTATAGAAGATTGTTCACTATTAAGACCCCCGTGGGCATAGATAAGCACTTTTCTATTTTTCTTGCTCTTTTGCATCCACCCTTTAACATTCTCATACGTAATAATTTCTGCTGAAGCCTCTACACTTGGAGCAGAGATGATTGTATGTTTCGGGCGACCATCATTGCCTATAACCAAAGAGTGTTGGTACGCTTTTTGCTCACTCCAGGGTGCAATTTGAGGGTTGCTATAGTTATACTTGAGAGCTTTGCTAAGAAGCACATTGTCTAATTTATTATAGTCAGTCCCAACAGCCTGCAGCGGCATCGAAGAGAATGTATCGGGAGAGTCTGTTATCTCAAGCGGTGCTCCACGCACGGACACCCAGGCATCTTGGGCACTCTCTACCCACTCTTTGTAGGAGATTACTGCAAAACCTTTAAATCCCCACTTGCTTCCCCATGAGTTTTGCACAATAAAGCCATCTCTATTGTACCCGACTATCGCAAAAGCATGCCCTCCGACTCTCTCTTTAGAGTATTT
>JANTGQ010000220.1 GCA_024762845.1 Nitratifractor sp.
CTGCAAGAGTTTGAAATCGATACAATACTCATAGGACACAGTGAGCGTAGAGAGATATTTGGTGAGAGTCAGGAGTTTATTGCCAAAAAGTATGCTTACTACAAAGAGCAGGGCTTTCATATTGTCTACTGCATCGGTGAACCTTTGAGCGTAAGAGAGCAGGGCGAAGATGCTCTATTTAAGTATCTTTACTCGCAATTTGACGGTATCGATACAAATTACGAAAGACTCACTATTGCCTATGAGCCAATCTGGGCAATAGGAACGGGTGTGAGTGCAACAGTCGCAGATATTGAGCTGGTTCATAAGCGCCTAAAAGAGAAGTTTAATGCACCTCTTTTGTATGGTGGAAGTGTAAAAGTTGACTCAATAGAGCAAATCGCAGCTATAGAGTCTGTAGATGGTGTTTTGGTAGGTTCTGCTTCGCTTAATGCAAAAGAGTTTGCTGCACTTATAAAAAGAGGGCTTGGTGCTTAGAGTTCTCTTTAAGAAGATCTTCTACATAGCAGCAATGCTGCTTTTTATCTCTTTTCTATCATTTTTTGCTATATATGCTGCCCCAAACAGCTTTTTTAGTGCGGGTGGTTTAAACCCCAATATGACACCGGAGGCGATTGCACATCTTAAAGAGGTCTATGGTTTGGACAAACCTATTTTGCAGCAGTATCTAAGCTGGCTTAATGCTCTGTTGCATTTAGATTTTGGTATCTCTTTTTCAAGTGGCAACAGTGTTTTAGAGGAGATAAAAGGTCGCATTGGAGTTACTTTGGCAATAAATATTGTCTCGATGATTATAGTCTTTATAGTGGCTATTCGGGTAGGGGTAAATAGCGCACTTAAAGGGGCAAAGTTTGACAAAATAGCCAAGCAGTTTGCACTTTTGAGTTATGCTACTCCCTCTTTCTATCTGGCACTTATTTTGATTATGGTTTTTGGCTTTAAGCTTGGTTGGTTCCCGATTATGGGACTGGAGAGCCTTAATCCCAAAGAGGGTTTGGAGCGCTATTTGGATATGGCATATCACCTTGTATTGCCTGTTTTTGTTATTGTCTTTACCTCGTTTGGCTCTTTAATGCTCTATATCCGCTCGCTTACTCTTGATATTCTCAAAAGTGACTATATATTCTATGCAAGAGCCCGTGGTTTAGATGAACGCACAATTCGAAGAGTCTACATATATAAAAACCTTATGCCTTTTATTGTTACAATTCTAGGTCTCTCTCTTCCTGGGCTTCTGGGCGGGAGTGTCATTTTAGAGCAGATATTCTCTATAGATGGTATGGGCTTGCTCTTTTTTCAGGCGGCACTAAGTAGGGATTACCCAGTCATTATGGGTATTTTAATCATCGGAGCATTCCTTACACTGTTGGGGAATGTTATTGCCGATCTTATTTTGTTACGGCTTGATCCACATCGAAGTAGGGGCTAGAGATATCGATACCCTTTGTGTAAAGATAGCCTCGTATTTTTGGTGGGATTCTCTTTTTTCGGTAGAACTCTTTACTCTTTTTAGGCAAAACAGCTTCGGTATAGGGGGCTATAAAGAGATAAGGTTTTTGGTACTCCACTGCCCATTTGCGCCCTACTACCATGGAGTTGGAGAGTTGCATACGCTCTTTTCCGCTTAAGAGATATCCTAACTCTTTGAGTGTTTTAGAGAGTGCATAGGGGAGGTAGCTACAATTTGCTACATGGAGAACTCTAAGCTCTTCTATTTTATGAATGGTTTGGAAATTGTTTAAAAGAGCCTCTTTCTCGCTCTGTAGAATTTGCAAACTCTTTATATAGCCACTTTTCCCTTTTGCTAGTAAGTCGTTTACTAGGGGGCGGAACTGGTTTCGTAGATATTTATTTTCAAAGTTTGATTGGTCAATGAAGTAAGTGAATCTATTTTCTTCTAGGTACTCTAAAAGCTCCTCTTTGCTTTGGTGCAAAAGTGGTCGTACTATTGTGTAGTTTTCTCTTTGCTCTACAAAATCCATACCACTTAAACCTTCTACTCCACTTCCTTGTGAGAGGCGCATAAGGAGCCACTCTAAATTGTCGTTGAGCTGGTGTGCGGTAATGAGATTTGTGTAATTATGCTCTTTTGTAAGTTGCTCAAAAAAGTTATAGCGAAAGTTTCGTGCATTTGCTTCGAAATTGCTCTTAAATTTTGGGGCGATGGCAGTGTATATCTTTTTATTGTACCTTTTTGCCAGCTCTTGTGCATATTCTACTTCTTCTTTAGCTTCTACTCTTAGACCATAGTTAACAATTGCAATGTCAAAACTAATATTGGCTTCACAAAGCAAAAAAAAGAGTGCAGTCGAATCTACACCGGCAGAGAATGCTAAAATATTTTTCCCAGTATGTAGAGTTTCGAGTGTCTCTTTGGCAATCATAACTTTTGGCTAAGTGTTGCTAGTGGTGTTGTATCTGCCACCTCAGTGACAAGGGCTTTAAAGTAGTCTCCATGTGCAACAGCAAAATCTGCAGGGTCATTAATGAGTACCTCTCCATCAATCTCTGGTGCCCAAAGAGTTGGTCTGGCACTAAGTAAAAATTCGTGTTCGCTGCTGGTGTCATCTATTACTAGCTCTATCTCTTTGCCAATAAGGGCATTTTGTGATTTTTGCATAGACTCTTTTGCAATTTCGCCAAGCAGTGTTGCACGCTCTCGAATAGTTTC
>JANTGQ010000221.1 GCA_024762845.1 Nitratifractor sp.
CTTTGTACTTCGGTTGGGTGTGTAGCCAGGGCTGCTAGGGCGAAGTTGTGCTCTTTGCCGATACTGCTTATATGCTGCGTCATGGCATCTATAAAATCGACCGCTTCGCCTACACTATTGCAGACAGGTGTAACAACCTCTACCATAGATTGCAGCAGCTCTTTATGCAAATTAGAGGCATACTTTGGATTTAAATTCTCAAAAACTGTACTCGAACAATTCTTGACATGCAAGGTTTCAGGATCCAAAAGCCGCAACTCCAGCTCCATACCGACACTACTCTTTTTTGATGGTGAGAATTTTAGATCCATGGATAGCTCCTTTAGTCATAGTGTTTAATTTTATCACAATAGAGTATTCTTTGCAAGAGAAAGCGTGTTTGTGCTGTACGAAGCGTACAATTTGGAGTATAATAGTAATTATGAAAATAGATACAGTTATAAACGAAATTACACCTTACTATAAAGATTTACGTCGTCATTTGCATTCAATGCCGGAGATTGGCTTTAAAGAGTATAAAACTGCCAATTTTATAATACAAGAGCTCGAGAGACTCGGGGTCGAATACCAAAAAGGAGTTGGCGGTACTGGTATAGTGGCTTGGATAAAAAACGGTACAAGCGAGCGCTCTATCGCCTTGCGCAGCGATATGGATGCCCTCTATATCCAAGAGCGAAACAACTTTGCCTACGCCTCTAAAAATCCCGGTTTAATGCACGCCTGCGGGCACGATGGGCACATGGCAATAATGCTTGGCGCCATAGAGGCTATAGCCACACAAAAAGCAGAGCTTGATGGCACAGTCTATTTTATCTTTCAACCTGCCGAAGAGGGGCTTGGCGGGGCAAAAGCGATGGTAGAAGATGGTCTCTTTGAACGCTTTAAAATAGATAAAATTTTTGGTATCCACAACCGCCCTACAGAGCCCTACGGAAAGATATTCATTAAAGAGGGCACTATGATGGCATCGTACGACAATTACCAAATAGAGATACTCGGTAAATCAACGCACAGCTCTATGCCACATACCGGTAAAAACCCTATTGTCGCCGCTGCTCATATTGTTGCTGCGATGAAGTCGATAACATCCCTTGACCTTAGCCCCAATGCAAAATCGGTTGTAACAGTTGCCTCTATTCACGGCGGCGAAGCAGATAATATTATCCCCGACAACTGCATAATACGCGGCTCTATTAGAGCATTCGAAAAAGAGGTACGCAAAGCAATAGAGACACGTGTAAAAGAGATAGCAACCCACATGGCACAAGGCTTTGGCATGGAGGCAAAAATAGAGTACCACACCGGCTACCCTGCAACAGTAAATACAGATATCCAAAGTGCTCTGCAAGCAGCAGTCGCAACAG
Source organism: Nitratifractor sp. (assembly GCA_024762845.1). GTDB lineage: Bacteria > Campylobacterota > Campylobacteria > Campylobacterales > Sulfurovaceae > JAADEQ01. The sequence goes on from JANTGQ010000221.1 coordinate 1,365, forward strand.
TTGGAGAAAGTAACACCATAACAGATTTTACCCCAAGCTACGGCTCCGAAGACTTTAGCTACTTCCTAGAGCAAAAACCCGGCTGCTACGCATGGCTAGGCTCCGGAAAAAGCGAAGAGCAACCTATGACTCTGCATAGCTCAAGCTTCGATTTTAATGACGATATTATCCCAATAGGCGTACGCTACTACTACGAAATTGCAAAAAGAGAGTTAGGCATACAAAACAGCGACTTTGCAATATAGCACAGCCATTTTTGGCAGGTGCTAGTTGACTCTATACTTTATGTTCAGGTGATAAAACTAAACATTTTGCCTAAGTTCCTTCCTGCCTTTAAGTGTTGGTTAGTCTACCTTATAACTCTAAAAGAGTTTTTCATATGTCCCAAGCCTAGAAGAGTGTCTACTTGGGTCACAAACCCTCTAGTGGGCAATTATTGTAAACTCATCACTAAAAACTGCGTCATTCCAGTGACCTTTGGGATAGATGGCAATTTTTACATGCTCCTCTTTATTTATCCCAAAATCACTGATAAAGCCTTTAGGAATATGCCACTTATATTTTTCGGTGCTCCCTACTGTTTTACAATTATTAAGAATTCCCTTTGGGTGTCCTCCTATTGCAGCTTCAATACACAACCTTCCCGTATAGGCTGTAATCCATTTAATTGTATAGCTGTTACCCTCTTTCCACATACTTTTACTGTCAGGAGAGCTTATCACAAGTTCAGAACCGCTTCCTCCTGCCCATACCATAGTACAACTAAGCATCATTAAAATCGTTGCAAATTTTTTCATTTTTTTCCTTTATTAGATATTTTTGATTGTAATACTAATGAACCTCTACCATTATATTCCAAGGGTATTACAAAAGTATAACAGTTTTGAAAGTTAGGGTAGGTTTTGTTCTGTATCGATGTATATCCAAATTTTATAACCGCTTTGACATGCGCCTTTGTAGCGAATACTTTGTGTACGAATTAAAGTAAATAACAGGTCAATAAATCTAATATTTTTGAGTTCATGGGAAAATGGGTGCTTTTTAGAGTCTATTTCTTGGGAAATAGGGGCAAATAGCCACACGAAACCCTGCTTTATCTCACTTTTAAAAAAGTTAGCGCAAAGAAGAGTAAAGTTGGATATGGAAGCAGTTAGAATGTTTTAGAGCTTTAGCAACTCTACAAGCTCTTCGCCGCTGAATTTATCGCTCTTCTCTTCGTTTCCTTTATAGATTCCTGACTGCAGTGACTTTTTCTTCTCTTGTAGTTTTATAATCTGCTCCTCTATGGAGTTTTCGACAATTAA
>JANTGQ010000222.1 GCA_024762845.1 Nitratifractor sp.
GTTTGAAGAGAAGTTGGAGCTTGGAAAAAAGTATATAGAGCAGTTGATGAACCCCGAGATTACACTAGAGGAGTCTATAGAGGCGTACAAGAAGGGTCTAGAGGTTATTCAAGAGGCGCAGAAGATGCTTGAAGAGGCGAAGTTGAAAGTAGAAGAGATTACCAAAGATGTGAGTGGAGTGAGCTCTTGAAAGAGTTGGTTGTTGGGCTTCTGCAGCTGCCTACGCTTGGGATGAACACGACTAGGCTTGAGTTTTATCTGAAGAAGGCTAAAGATAGAGGATGCAGGGTGCTGCTTTTTGGTGAGTATGTTTTGAACCAGTTTTTTAAAGAGTTGGTTGCTATGCCAAAAGAGATGATTCGCGAACAGACACAGAAGCATATAGAGATTTTAAAGAATTTAAGCAGAGAGTATGATATTGTCTTGATTGCACCGATTGTTGAGGTGAAGGGAGATAAGTATTATAAGAAGATTATCAAGGTTTCACCAAAATCTACAAGTTACTATATGCAGCAGATTTTGATTAACTACGCACACTGGGATGAGGAGAGTTTTTTTAGTAACCCGGTTAAAGAGTTAAATGACCCTATGACTTTTACTGTAGATGGATTTAAAATAGCTGTGATGGGTGGTTTTGAGCTCCACTTTGACAGAATGTGGGAGAGTATTATGCGTAAGCGCATTGATATAGTACTTTTGCCTACGGCATCTACTTTTAATTCGAAGTATAGATGGAGAGAGCTTATATCTATGCGGGCATTTTTGAACAACTGTTATATTTTGCGAGCAAATCGGGTAGGAGATTATCTGGATAAAGAGACGCATTGGAAATTTTATGGAGACTCTTTTTTTGTAACGCCAGATGGAAATATAGAGATGGTTCTTGAAGATAGAGAGTCGATGCTTATAGAGAGAGTGAGCAAAGAGGAGTTGGCGCAGAGTCGAAGAGGATGGGGCTTTAAGGCGCAGTTGCAAAAGAGAGGAGAGTTGTAGTGGATAACTATTTTTCCAGACAAGATATGCTTTGGGGCGAAGAGACACAGAAGCTTTTGGCAAGAAAGAGTGTTTTAATTGTTGGAAGTGGTGGTTTGGGTTGTTCTGTTGCTCTAGCACTTAGTGGCAGTGGTATTGGTAGGATAGATTTGGTCGATTTTGACAGGGTAGAGATACACAATATTCATAGACAGCTTCTTTTTGAGATGGAAGATGATGGAGCGCTTAAGGCGGAAGTTGCAGCAAAACGAGTGCGCAAACGTAATGCTATGGTAGAGTCGAATGCTTTTGTGAGTGATTTTGAAACATTTACCAAAGAAAACAGCTATGAGTATGATTTGATTATAGATGCAACGGATAATCTGGAGACGAGGGAGCAGATAGATACGTATGCCAAGAGTAAAAATATTGTCTGGGTCTATGGGAGTGTAGAGGAGTTTAATGGTCAGGTTGCTCTGTTTAAAGAGAGTTCGTTTGGTATATTTGCGACTCAAAAAGTTGCCCCAAAAGGGATAGCTGCACCGATGGTAATGCAGGTTGCCTCGCTAGAGGCAAATTTGGCTTTAAGATATTTGGCAAATCTAAAAGTTGCAAGCGATATTTTCTATTATTTGTATTATAATGACAGTGGCGAGTTTGAGATTAAAAAGTATAAATTAGCAAAGGAAGAGTAGATGAAAAAGTTAGCATTGGCAGCTGTGTTGGGTCTTTTATTGGCTGGATGTACACAAGAGACACAGAATACTCTAAGCCGCTCGATTCAAAACTGGACAGGAACGGATGGCGTATTAGATGTTTACGCAGGGAATAAGTTGGTAAAGAGATTTATCAAAATAGATAAAATTTCGACTGCATACGGAACAAACGACAGTAAACCGCGACCATATCGTTATGGTTATGGTTATGATGATAAAAACTTCAACCTTAAAAGAGATGCGGGAGAGAAGAAAGTCTATTTTGAGTTTTCGGACTACTCTACTAGCTATATCTTTTATGAAAATAATTAAATTTAAAAAGAGGAGTAAAAATTGGGTATAAAAACAGTTGCAACAGATAATGCACCACAGGCTATTGGACCATATTCACAAGCTATAATTGCAAATGGGATGATCTTTACATCAGGACAGGTTCCGTTAAATACAAACGGGTTGATAGTTGGACCAACTATTGAGGAGCAGACGCATCAGGTACTGAAAAACCTAAGTGCAGTGCTTGAAGCTGCCGGGAGTAGTCTGCAGCATGTTGTAAAGACTTCTATTTTTCTTAGTGATATGAATGACTTTAAAACAGTTAATGAGATATATGCTGAGTATTTTGGAGGTCATAGACCTGCAAGAAGTACAGTTGCTGTAAAAACACTGCCACTGAATGTTAAGATAGAGATAGACTGTGTTGCTATGCCAGACCCTATGATGACGAATCATACTTTTGCATAGTAGCTACGCCTTTGGTAGGAGACTATCAAAGGTTGATTACTTAAAGTAACACTCTCACTTCTATAATCTCTTGTCTGTAGAGATTTAATCACTCTTATAAAGTATATTTGTAACAAAGAGAAACATATATGCTGCAAATCGATAAAATCAATTTACGAATAATGTCTGATTATAAAAAGCTTTGATAAACTCTTTTTATCTATAAAAATAAAAGGGAGAGAATAATGTCTCAACATAC
>JANTGQ010000223.1 GCA_024762845.1 Nitratifractor sp.
GTATGTTGAGACATTATTCTCTCCCTTTTATTTTTATAGATAAAAAGAGTTTATCAAAGCTTTTTATAATCAGACATTATTCGTAAATTGATTTTATATATTTAGAGTATATATGTTTCTCTTTGTTACAAATATTTTTTTGAAAAGTTGTTAGTAATGCTAGCAAGAAAAGTTTTTTCTGAAGAGGTGTTACATTTAGTAATCAACCTTTGGTAGTCTCCTACCAAAGGAGTAGCTCTATGCAAAAGTATGATTGGTCATCATAGGGTCTGGCATAGCTACACAATCTATCTCTATCTTTACATTTAGAGGCAGTGTTTTTACAGCAACTGTGCTTCGTGCCGGTCTATGGCTTCCAAAGTACTCTGCATATATCTCGTTAACTGTTTTAAAGTCATTCATATCACTAAGAAAAATCGAGGTCTTTGCAACATGCTGCAGACTACTCCCGGCAGCTTCAAGAACGGCACTTAGGTTTTTCAGTACCTGATGTGTCTGCTCCTCTATTGTTGGTCCAACAATTAATCCATTTGTTTTTAACGGAACCTGTCCCGATGTAAAGATCATCCCATTAGCAATAACTGCCTGAGAATATGGTCCAATAGCCTGTGGTGCATTCTCTGTTGCAACTGTTTTTATACCCAATTTATACTCCTATTTGTAAATTTAATTATTTTCATAAAAGATATAACTTGTTGAGTAGTCCGAAAACTCAAAGTAGACTTTCTTCTCTCCAGCATCTCTTTTATGGTTAAAGTTTTTATCATCATAACCATACCCATAACGGTACGGTCTTGGTTTACTGTCGTTTGTTCCATACGCAGTCGATATTTTATCAATCTTAATAAATCTCTTTACTAACTTGCTACCCGCATAAACATCTAAAACCCCATCCGTTCCTGTCCAGTTTTGAATCGAGCGGCTTAGAGTATTCTGTGTCTCTTGTGTACATCCTGCCAATAGAAGACCCAACACAGCTGCTAATGCTAACTTTTTCATCTATCCATCCTTTTGTAATCTATACTTTTTAATCTCAAACTCACCACTATCATTATAATACAAATAATAGAAAATATCGCTTGCAACTTTTAGATTTGCCAAATATCTTAAAGCCAAATTTGCCTCTAAAGAGGCAACCTGCATAACCATCGGTGCAGCTATCCCTTTTGGCTCAACTTTGCGTGTCGCAAATATACCAAACGAACTCTCTTTAAAGAGAGCCACCTGAGCGTTAAACTCCTCTACACTCCCATAGACCCAGACAATATTTTTACTCTTGGCATACGCATCTATCTGCTCCCTGGTCTCTAGGTTATCTGTTGCATCTATAATCAAATCATACTCATAGCTCTTCTCTTTGGTAAATGTTTCAAAATCACTCACGAAAGCATTCGACTCTACCATTGCGTTACGTTTGCGCACTCTTTTGGCTGCAACTTCCGCCTTAAATGCGCCATCATCTTCCAACTCAAAAAGAAGCTGTCTATGAATATTGTGTATCTCTACCCTATCAAAATCAACCAAATCTATCCTGCCAATACCACTGCCACTAAGTGCCAGAGCAACAGAGCAGCCTAAACCACCACTCCCAACAATTAAAACACTCTTTCTTGCCAAAAGCTCCTGCGTCTCTTCGCCCCAAAGCATATATTGCCTGGAAAAATAGTTATCCACTACAACTCTCCTCTCTTTTGCAACTGCGCCTTAAAGCCCCAGCCTCTTCGGCTTTGAGCTAACTCATCTTTAGTAATTGTCTCTATAAGCATCGACTCTCTATCTTCTAGAATCATCTCTATATTACCATCTGGTGTTACAAAAAAGGAGTCTCCGTAGAATTTCCAGTGGGTCTCATCGTCCAAATAATCTCCTACTCGGTTTGCACGCAGAATATAGCAGTTATTCAAAAACGCCCGCATAGATATAAGCTCTCTCCATCTATACTTAGAATTAAAAGTAGATGCCGTAGGCAAAAGTACAATATCAATGCGCTTACGCATAATACTCTCCCACATTCTATCAAAGTGGAGTTCAAAACCACCCATCACGGCTATCTTAAACCCATCTACAGTAAAAGTTATAGGGTCATTTAACTCTTTAACCGGGTTACTAAAAAAACTCTCTTCATCCCAATGTGGGTAGTTAATCAAAATCTGCTGCATATAGTAACTTGTAGATTTTGGCGAAACCTTGATAATCTTTTTATAATACTTCGCTCCCTTCACCTCAACAATCGGGGCGATAAGGGTAATATCGTACTCTCTGCTTAAATTCTTTAAAATCTCTATGTGCTTTTGTGTCTGTTCGCGAATCATCTCTTTTGGCATAGCAACCAACTCTTTAAAAAACTGATTCAAAACATACTCGCCAAAAAGCAGCACCCTGCAGCCTCTATCTTTAGCCTTCTTCAGATAAAACTCAAGCCTAGTCGTGTTCATCCCAAGTGTAGGCAGCTGCAGAAGCCCAACAACCAACTCTCTCACGTGCTCACTCCACTCACATCTTTGGTAATCTCTTCAACCTTTAACTTCGCCTCTTCAAGCATCTTCTGCGCCTCTTGAATCACCTCTAAACCCTTCTTGTACGCCTCTATAGACTCCTCTAGTGTAATCTCGGGGTTCATCAACTGCTCTATATACTTTTTTCCAAGCTCCAACTTCTCTTCAAAC
>JANTGQ010000224.1 GCA_024762845.1 Nitratifractor sp.
ATTAAATCACTATTGCGATAACCATTTTTTAGTAAACTCTCTATTCTCCTCTCGACTCATTCTGTAGCGTGCAGCATTGGCGATAGAGATAAATGCATTTTTTGCCTCTTTTATAGAGTCGTTTATGATTAAAAAGTCATACTCATCAAGCGCTTCTATCTCAATTTTTGCATTGGCTACTCTTTTTGCGATAACATCATCGGAGTCACTCTCTCTACCCTTAAGTCTCTTTTCCAACTCTTCAAGAGTTGGCGGCGTTATAAAAGCACTAACAACCTTGGAACCCAAAGCCTCCCTTACAAGCCTGTGTCCCTGTACATCGATATCGAAAATAACAAGTTTTCCTTGCTCAAGTGCCTCTTTAACCGGAAGCAGAGATGTACCATAGTAGTTACCGTGTACCGTTGCGTATTCAAGAAAATCACCATTTTCTATACCCTCTTCAAACTGCTCTTTTGTAACAAAATGGTAATCTCTTCCCTCTACCTCACCCTCTCTTGGAGCTCTAGTAGTTGTTGAGACCGAAAAGTAAAAGTCGCCTATAGAGTCAGCTGCTGCATTGATAATTGTACTTTTTCCTGCACCGCTAGGTCCGGAGAGGACTAAAACAGCACTACTCATCATCACTCTCTTTAAAAGTAACTTTTATTTTTACTTTTGCCCCTTTAAGCAGATCTTTTAACTCTTTGGTTTTGATTGCTTTTATTTCGTAAAGAAACTCTTTTGCCTCTCTGCCTTTGATCACAAAAGACTCCTGTATCTGAAGCAGCTCAAAAGGTGTTAACTCCTCTTCTTCTTCGTAATCTTCATCGTCATCAAGTGCCATGAGTGCTTTTATATGTGCAACTTCATCGGGGTCAAGTACATTTGTGGTTATCTTTGTAGTGCTCTTTTGTGGCAATGGAGCATTTTCGAGAGCCACTTCGATATCTTGCGGCAAAAAAGGTTTTGCCACTTTGCTGTCTACGTCACAATCGGCTTCGCCCAATAGAATAATAGTGTTATTATTACCCTGCAAGAGGCGTATAGAATTTTCTAAATCATCAATTGAGTCATCAACAATTACAACTCTGTCTGAGAGATTCTCTATTGCTTCACTATCTATAAAGTCTATTTTTTCATTACGATTTTTAAATATGAGTTTTAAGAGTTCATTAACAATCAATGATTTGCTGACTATAGCTATTTCTTTCATTTTAGAGCCTAATTTAAGAGATAAAAAATTTTACTATATTAATGATTAAAGTATTGCTAAGTGGAGAAATATGTGGTACACTCGACAGGATTCGAACCTGTGACCTTCTGAACCGCAATCAGATGCTCTATCCAGCTGAGCTACGAGTGCATAAACTATTTATGTTTATTAAGAGCGAAATTATAGCCAAGCTGAGCTTAAATATTTATAAAACAAGCTTGCCTATAACCTTCTGACTCTACTACTTAAAGAGATCCTCAAGTGCTGATGTGTCTGATGTTTTTGTTACCTGCTCTTCGTTTGTCTCTGTGGCTGCTACATTACCCTCTACATCATTTAGCTCTATTGCAAATTTAGTCAGCATAGAGGCAAGGCGAATATTGATACCGCTTTTCCCTATCGCTTTAGCTTTTTGGTCAGAGGTAACATCCACTATGGCACGTTTGTCATTTTCTTTATTGCTTACTACCTTTACACTCTTAATAACTGCCGGAGAGAGCGCTCTGGAGATATAAATCTCCGGGATTGGAGAGTATTCGATGCAATCTATATTCTCGCCATTTAACTCTTTGCTCACAGCATTAATACGCACCCCGCTGCTACCGACTGCTGCACCAACAGGGTCGATGTTCATTCTATCAGTCATAAGAGCAACTTTTGCTCTCTCTCCTGGAATTCTTGCACTTGAGACAATTTCTACATCACCATCTTCTATCTCTGGTACCTCTTTTTCCATAAGTAGTTCCAAAAATTTTGGTGCAGTTCGTGTTAACTCAAGTGACATACCTGTTTTGGGGTCTACTCGCACAAACTTTAGAAGTGCTTTTATTGAATCACCTACTTTAAACTGCTCACCTTTAATACGGTTACGCTGCGTTAAAATACCGCGAAGCTCGCCAATTTCAACATAGGTATTATCGTCTGCATCAATTTGGTTGACTGTTCCCAAAACAATTGTGCCAACTTTTTCTTTATATTTATCAAAGAGCTCTTGCTCAATGTTTCGCTGCAGGTGGTACTCTAGCTCTTTATAGAAGTTTGCTGCGCCAGTATGCCCATACTCTTCTAAATCAAACTCTAAACGCAGATGGTCACCAATTTCGACATCGCCATACTCCTGCGCCTCTGTTAAAGAGATATAGACTTCGGGTTGCTCCTCCAAAAGTGGGTCATCATCTGCAACAATGTTTAAGACTCTGTAGATATCAACTTTATCTTTTTTTGTATCTTCGACAACTTCGAACATACACTCTCGCCCCTCGAGTCTCTTTGCAGTATTTATCAAAGCCTCTTTGAATGCTCTTTTTGCACTCTCTATTGCAATATTTTTATCGTGTGCAATAGCCTCTATAATAGCACTTGTTTTTTCCATAAAATTACCTTTTGCAATCACCAACAGTATTTAACATTATTAAAGCAGTCATTAGGGGATTGTCTCTTCTTTGTAGGGTT
>JANTGQ010000225.1 GCA_024762845.1 Nitratifractor sp.
GCAGAGTGCTTTTAATTGGCGAATATACGACGCGTCATACATCGCCATGCTCCCGGCACACTGCACAAGCGGCTCTATAACTACAGCAGAGACTTTTGATTTATGCTCTTTGAGCAGCCGCTCCATATCGGCTAAGGCTTCGCTTTCGCTGCAGAGTGCAGGAGATTTCGCCTGCAGCGATTCGATAAGAATTTCGTTATAAATCTCTTTATATAAACTTACATCACCAACTGCCAATGCACCCATTGTTTCGCCGTGGTAACTGTTTTCAAGCGAGATAAAGTATGGTCTAACTTCACCTTGGTTTTTGTAGTACTGAAAGCTCATCTTTAGCGCTATCTCTATAGCACTCGAGCCATTGTCCGCAAAAAAAACTTTGTTTAAACCTTCGGGGCTTATCTCTACCAGACGGCTAGCTAGTTTTATAGCAGGCTCATGGGTAAAACCTGCAAAAATTACATGTTCCAGGGTATCTAGCTGCGCTTTTAACTTCTGGTTGATTGTACTGTTTGCATGCCCAAAGAGGTTTACCCACCAACTGCTTATAGCATCTAGGTATCTATTGTCGTCAAAGTCGTATAGATAGGCGCCTGAACCCCTTGCAATAGGAATAAGAGGAAGGTTCTGTTCGTAATCTTTCATCTGTGAACATGGGTGAAAAATATATTTTAAGTCTCTCTCAATCATTTTTTGATTACTCATGCAAGCCCTTTATCCCAGATTATGCATTAGAGATTGCAGAACTCTACACAAACCATTGTACTGTATCTACTTACTGAGAAACCATCGATGCACCTACGGGTGCACCTCAAGTTTTCTGTAAATACCTACAGCATAAGCATTTGGTAGATTTCAAGCAATTCTAATTCATAATCCGGGTTTATTTTGAATAGTTTGAGTATACCCAAAGTCGGTTAATAGACCTACAGTAGTAAAATTTTGTAAGATAAAATGTTACATTTAGATACAAATTCAATTGAAAATAGAAACTATATATAGAATTGAAATATTTTTTTTACAAAGGTATATATTTGTAATAGAATAGTAGTATAAATTCATACAAAGGGAGTAGAATGAATATTATAAAACTATTGCTCGTGACACTTTTTATTACAACTCTTAGTGCGGATGCTGCAGAGGATGTACGATATAAGTTGACTAATCTCGTAAATACCGCTTTTAAAGAGGCTGGTAAAAATGACCACTATATATCTTTGGCTGCAAGAAACAAGATGCTCTCTCAGCAAATTGCCAAAGATGCTGTAAAGATAGTTACAAAAATTGATGATAAAAAGGCGAGAAAAGATATTGTTATTCACGCAAAAGAGTTTGATAGAACTATTAAAGCATTTATAAACTCAGATGAAAAACTAGGTGTAGAAGCACTCTCTAATCCGCTTGCCAAAGAGCAGCTGCAGGAGATTGTTACTGTATGGAACCATTTTTTCCAGGCTGCAATGAGCCTTGCGCAATCAAAAAAGGTTGATATCAAATCGTTTGTATATATCCATAGAACCAATGAGCATCTTCTTGGTATGAGCCACAAGCTAGCCCAAACACTGCAGAGTCAAAGAAAATTTAAGACAACATTTAACCCAATTATTGAGCACACTTTAAAATTTTTAGATAGAGAGCGTTTTTTAACGCAAAAAATGCTTAAAGAGAAGTTCCTTATCTTTAGAAAAATAGATATAAAAAGAAATAATGTTCGATTAAACGGCTCTTTTATACTTTTTGAACACGCATTAAATGGTATGTTACATGGCGATAAAAAGCGTGGACTGATAGCTGTAACCAACAAAGCGATTCGTGCAAAACTGTTAAAACTTGAGAAAGAGTGGAAAAAAGTAAGAGATATCTATAAATTCAAAAAAGAGGGACTCTCGAAAAAGGATATGCTCATGCTTAACTCCAATAACGAAATAATGCTAAAAACTACAGAAGAGTTGGTTCATATGGTTGAATCCTCTTTGGGAATATAAGGAGTATAATTTATGAAAAAGAGTATAGTTGTATCAGCACTACTGTTAGCCTTGACTTTTTTAAATGCTGAGGCAGCAGAGAAACTACCGATAGATAGAGTTACAGGCTTAATTGAAGATATAGGACTGCAAGATGTAAAAGAGAACTGCACCGTATGCCATACCGGTCGGTTTATTGTGGTTAATGGTGGAGACAAGAAGTTTTGGACTTTCAAAGTAGGCTTAATGCGAAAAGCTTTTGGCTTATGGAAGCTAAAGCCAGATGCAAAGGAGCGTATTATTAACTACCTCTCTATGCACTACTCTAAAAAACATAACGTCACAGTCGAAGAGAATTAGCTTTGCAAGAAGTCTCTTATACTCCCTTCTCTTTTTTTGTAAGGTAACTATAGAGACCCAGTGAGGTGATTACAATACCAACTCCTATTATTAGATAGAGTCCATATATCATTTGAGAATAGTCGTGTATTGCAATCTTAAAGACAACCATCAGCGCCTCTATTGAGAGTGCTATAATAATAGCTATTGCAAATTTTGTTAATACGGTAGCGTCTTCACCCTCTTTTGAGTAGCTTTTATAATAGACTTCTCGCTCGAGTATTGTTTTTGCCAGGTCAAAAATTGCAAGACCAAGTGTAATGGCAACAAT
>JANTGQ010000226.1 GCA_024762845.1 Nitratifractor sp.
GCGGCACTTGGTATTAGCGGCAAATGGTATAGACACATTAAGCCCTCACCTTGGATTTACGACTACTGGAGAGAGTAGGGCAATCTATAGTGGGTTACAAACTCTAGACATCTCCAGCGGGTAGCCGAGTGTTTGTGCTATCTTTTGGGCTCTACTATCTATATCTTCTCGTTTTAGTGATTGGATTTCATTTAATGTAAACTCTGTTGTAGGGTGCTCGTCCAACAGACCGCACTCTTGCATATTTTTAATAATTTCTGCAACCATATCAACAGCCGATGAAACCTTTACAATTTCGCAGCGTGCATAATTTTTCTTAGGAAACGCCACCTCTGCAACCCGAAGAGTAGGGTCTACACCTGGGATCTGCTGTGCACCATAGAGCGGTATGCCACCCACTTTTGCCTCTTTAAACTGGGGTAGAAATTTTGCAAGATAAGCGATTGCTCTTTTTGTTCTGATTTTATACTCGTCACTCTCCCATCCATTCTCGATTGTCTTTAGGAGCTGTTTACCTAGCTTTGGATAGGAGCTTTGCGGTGTTGTTTTTACCAGACACTCCCTGCAAAGAGTGATATCTTGCGTCATTGCATGAAGCTGCACAAAACCACCGCAGTAGGGTGTAAATTGTCCCATTCCTCGTGGTGTCCCTCTCTCTCCATGAAATATTATCTCTGGCCAGTAGGGGCTTCTTTGGCTCCAAAGAGCGGTAAAAGCAGCTTTAAATTCTACCATTCTTTTCTCTTTTACCCCCAACATATCATCTATTACACCCGTCTGAAATCCGCAGGCATTGATAAGATAGTCGAACTCTCCACTGTAGTTGTTAGCTTTAAGGAAAAAGCCATCGTTGTCTCTTTGAACATCTGTAACTTCGCACTCTCGATAGACCCGTACACTAGGCATCGACTCCAACGCTAAGCCGGCACTTGCTCCAACACTAAAGAGGTTTATACCATACTCTTGCACCACAATAATAGGAAACTTTATACTTTCAATATCCACATTTTTAGCAAATGGTATCAGCCACTCTCTGTTGCTTTTAGGGTGCTCGGCTTCTTGCCCTTTGGAGAGTTCGATTATCTGCTCTTTGCTAAAGAGTTCAAAGTAGTTATCGCTTTCGCCTAAAACTGCACAATCTGGCTGTTTTTGCACTATCTCCTTATACTTGGCTCTTAAAAGCTCTAAACGTCTAAAGAGCATCTGTGGCTCTTGCGGATCGTCAGAGGGGAGGGCGATTACTGTAGGTCTTTTATCGATAGATTGCGGGTAGAGTTTGGCAAAGTCAATCGATTGCCCAAGGAGCGTTATACACTGCTCATCAGAGATTTCTCTATAGAGGTTTCCACCAGCATGCAGATGACAAAATGGAGGACCACTTATAAGCGTTTTTTTTCTCTCAAAAAGCGTTACATCCAAGCCTAACTTACCAAGTATAAGTGCAGAGCTTATACCTGATACTCCGCCTCCAATAATTGCTACTTTTTTACTCATAAATATCTCTTATTTTTTTAATTACTACTCTATCATAGCAAACTTAGAAATTCTATAAAGTTCTTATAAAAAAATACCGCTCTCATAGAGCCACAATTTGCCCTCTTTGAGGAATCGGCTCTTCTCGGTAATTTTTTCTCCATCTATAGTTGCAGTAAAGGTGACAAAAGCCTCCTCTGTGCCATTTATAAAGTCGATAATCTCTAAGCGTTCAAAAGTGCTGTTTTGAGAGAAATTGCATATCTCTTTTAGCCAAATTGTCGACTCTTTGCGTTGCTCTCTATTATTGGGATGTGTTGTTTTTATAATATATTTACACGCTCCTGCCGCATAGGCACTGTAGCGCGACTTCATCAACTCAAGTGCATCTTTGGCAACTCTTCCTTTATGTAGCGGTAAACAACAATTTTTATACTTTTTACCACTCCCACAGGGGCAACTGCTATTTACTCCAACAGTTTTTTTATCCATGTGATGGCTTTAAAACTCTATATTCCATACTCTTTTCCGTAATTTTCTACTACAAAGTCTATATCTTTGTCTCCTCGTCCAGAGAGATTTACCAATATTGAGCCATTATCTTTTGCCGCGAGTTTAAACGCATATGCAAGTGCATGTGAACTCTCGATAGCAGGTATAATACCCTCTAGTCTTGATATCTCAAAAAATGCATCTATAGCCTCTTTGTCGTCTATATAACTGTAGTTAACACGCCCAATATCTTTAAGGTAACTGTGTTGTGGTCCAACTGATGGATAGTCTAAACCGCTTGCTACCGAATAAACCTCTGCCGGTTCGCCATTTTCATCTTGGAGCATATAGGATTTAAAGCCGTGCATAATGCCAACGGTGCCGTGTGTGATTGTAGCAGCATGTTCACCAAGCGTATTTATATCTCGACCAGCTGGTTCAACGCCGTGCATCTGCACCTCTTTATCGTTTAAAAATGCGGTAAAGAGCCCCATAGCGTTAGAACCACCACCAACACATGCAACTAAATTGTCTGGCAGTTTGCCTGTCATCTCCAAAAACTGCTCTTTAGCCTCAACCCCTACGATTGATTGGAAATCTCTAACCATACGAGGGTAGGGGTGTGGTCCCACAACTGAGCCAATTGCAAAAAACTGATTTT
>JANTGQ010000227.1 GCA_024762845.1 Nitratifractor sp.
AAGTGTCAATTGGTAGTAGGCAACAAGTTTATAGAGTGCAATTTTATCATTCTCACCAAGAGTCTCCAACTCTACCGCTTCACTTCCGCGCTCAATCATAAAATCTTTAAGCGCTTTATCATCTTTAAGATAAGTTTCGTTTTTACCCTTTTTATATCGATAAAGCGGTGGTTGTGCAATATAGAGGTAGCCGTTCTCAACAACAGGACGCAAAAATCTAAAGAAGAATGTCATCAATAGTGTCTGAATATGGCTTCCGTCAACATCGGCATCGGTCATAATAATAATTTTATGGTAGCGTAGCTTCTCTTCGTTAAACTCATCACCAATCCCGCACCCAAGAGCTGTAATCATATTCTTTATCTCATCAGAGCGTAAAATCTTCTCTAATCGCGCCTTCTCTACGTTTAAAATCTTACCCTTCAGTGGCAAAATAGCCTGGAATACTCTATCGCGCCCCTGCTTTGCAGAACCGCCCGCAGAGTCCCCTTCCACAAGGTAAAGCTCGCTCTCTGCCGGGTCTTTACTTTGGCAGTCTGCCAATTTTCCAGGTAGTGTGCCAACCCCCATAGAGTCTTTACGTTTGACTAAATCTTTCGCTCTCTTTGCAGCTTCTCGCCCCTTTGCAGCCAAAAGAACATGCCCCATAATAGCTTTTGCCTCAATTGGATTCTCTTCGAGGTACTTGTTTGCCTTCTCATAGATAAACTTCTGCACTAATGGGCGTACATAACTGCTTCCAAGCTTCCCTTTTGTCTGCCCTTCAAATTGCGGCTCAGGTACTCTTACAGATACAATTGCCACCAAACCCTCTTTGGTGTCGTCGCCACTTATCTTTGTACTTTTCTCTTTTGCATTGGCATTTTTAGAGATATAGTTAGAGATAGCACGTGTCAAACCTGCTCTAAAACCAGCTTCGTGGGTACCACCCTCGATTGTCTTAATATTATTTACAAAACTGTAGACCTTGTCGCTGTCAGCATTTTGGTATCTAAAAGAGATATCCATCTCTATATCATCAGCCACGCCCTCAAAGAGTTGCGTAGTACTTAGAGGCTCTTTTTTGGTCAAGTCATCAACAAACTGCCCAATTCCACCCTCAAAATGGAAAGTCTCTTGTGTTCCGTCACGCTCATCTTTAAAGAGAATCTTAATTTTAGGGTTTAGATAGGCAAGCTCTTTAAAGCGTGTTGTTAAAATCTCTTTTTTAAACTCTACAGTTTCGGTAAAAATTGTCTCATCTGGCCAAAACTCTATTCTTGTTCCCGTTTTTCTAGGGCTCTTCCCTGTTATCTCTAGAGGTGTTTGCGGTATCCCCTTCTCAAACCACTGCTCATGAATACTCCCATCACGAAAAATTGTCATATGCAGCTTGCTAGAGAGTGCATTTACAACCGAAACACCAACCCCATGCAGACCACCAGAGACTTTATAGGTATCTTTATCAAACTTACCACCTGCATGTAAAACAGTCAAAACAACAGTAGCCGCAGATATCTTCTCAGTAGGGTGCTCAGCTACTGGAATACCACGACCATTATCTTCGATAATTGCAGAACCATCAGCCGTAAGTGTTACACGGATAGTATCACAATATCCAGCCATCGCTTCATCGATTGAGTTATCTACTACCTCATAAATCAGGTGGTGTAACCCTTTAGAAGATGTATCACCAATATACATCCCCGGGCGCTTACGAACAGCCTCTAAGCCCTTTAAAACTTTAATATTACTAGCACCATAATCTGCCATTATCTACTCCAATAAGAAATTGCTATACCAAATCAAGTTTAAATGATATACGATAAATAGTTTAGATTATACCTAATTAGTGCTAAGAGGTCGCTAATTTGGGAGATTCTCTCTAACCCGGGCTTACTGAAGTTTAGAGCCAACCTGCAACTGCTTTGTTGCGCCAACTTTTAACGTATCAATAGTATCAAAGTCTCCACTTCTTAGTGGTTCAACAGCCGCGCGCCCAATCATCGCTGCATTATCAGAGGTAAAACGTAAGTCAACTTCGTGCATCTTCATTCCAAATTCGTCACAAAGCTTTTTGAAACCACCCTTAATATAGGCATTTGCACTGACACCACCAACTATCGCAAAATCTTTCGCATTCACCTTTTTAAAAACCCGTTTACTCTTTTGCAAAAGATGCAGTAATACAGAGCGTTCAAATGCAGCCGCAATATCGCACTTATCCTGTTCACTCATCTCTCCAGACTTCTCTAACGCCTCTATCTGCAGCCGCACCGCATTCTTTAATCCCGAAAGCGAAAAAGCAACCAAAGCAGAGTTTTGCATCGGTATCGGTAACGTAAAACGTTTCGCATCTCCCCTCTTTGCCATCTTCTCAATAATTGGACCACCCGGGTACCCAAGCCCAAGCATCTTTGCTACCTTATCGTATGCTTCTCCGACACTGTCGTCAATTGTAGTAGCAAGTACGGTTATATCGTTATAGTCCTCTACCATCAAAAGCTGTGTATGCCCACCCGAGAGCAATAAAACAAGCATCGGCAACTGCGCCTCTTTTTCGATAAAAAGAGAGTAGATATGCCCCTTAAG
>JANTGQ010000228.1 GCA_024762845.1 Nitratifractor sp.
AGGAACAATAGATGAGTAACTTAAAATACGCACTATATACGGGATGTACAGCCAGAGAGTCTACTCCGGAGCTTCTCTCTTCTACACTTGCAGTTGCGAAAAAACTAGGTATAGAGATTGTACTGCTAGACGAAGCCAGCTGTTGTGGTGCAAGCCACCTGCAAGATTTTGATGAGTTTCTATCTCTGGTACTAAATGCCAGAAACATCTGCTATGCAGAGAAGCACGGCTTACCAATGATAACAATCTGTAACACTTGCCAGCTTAACACTGTAATGACAAAAGAGCGTCTCGATAACGACCCAGAGATGAGAGCCAGAGTGAACGAAAAACTTGCAGAAGTTGGTTTAGAGTATAAGGGAACTAGTAGCGTAAGACACTTCCTCTATGCACTAATTGACGACTATGGTTTAGAAAATATTAGAGAAAAAGTAGAGGTACCTTTAAGCCACTTTAATATTGCACCATTTTACGGATGCCACAATATTAGACCAAGCCATACTCACTACAAACACAATCAACCACTTCCAGATGCTGAGGTAGGTGAAGGTAGTGGTGAATCTAGTATTCACGAAGAGCCATTAATGGAGAAATACACAGGTGAAAACCCATACAACCCAACATCACTCGATAACCTTATCGAAGCGTTAGAGGGGAACAGTGTAGATTACGAAAGTAAAAACAAATGTTGTGGTTTCCACGTTGACCTGCAAGCACCTGAGACAAGTAATGCACTCAGTGGTACAGCTTTGCTAGATGCAATCGATAACAATGCAGACCTAATGGTAACACCATGCCCACTCTGCCAACTTAATATGGATCTTAAACAAGATAGCGCTGGTAAACAGCTTGGGCGAGATATAGAGCTTCCAGTTCTTCATATGCCACAAATGGTAGCTTTAGCACTTGGATGTACTAAAGAGGAGATTGGCTTAAAATTCAATGTTACAAAAGCGACAGAGCTAGCGTAACCTCTCCATGCTTATGCCACCCTAACTTTGGGTTGGCAAACTAAGCTTTAAAGCAGCGACTTTAGAAGCTGAAATTAAATCTTTATATTACAGACTTTTTATGATGCGACTAAAGTCACTACTCCATCTTTAACCAATTTCAATTATATCAATAATATCACCCTCAGCGATTTGCGCTAATCCCTCTTTGCAAATTGCAATTGCATTAGACTCTGCCAAAGGGCTTATCATACCAGATCCATATCTATTCTTTTTATAGGGGTAAAATCTACCCTCTTTTACACTCCCAAGCACTATATTTACCCGCTTTGGATTTAATGTAAGTCCGTAAGCCATCTCTACCTTTACAGTATGATGGGAGTGTTCTCTTGCACCTTGCATCTTTAAAAGTACAGGCACACCAAGCAGTAGAATATTCAAAATTG
The DNA here is from genome assembly GCA_024762845.1 of Nitratifractor sp. Lineage (GTDB taxonomy): Bacteria > Campylobacterota > Campylobacteria > Campylobacterales > Sulfurovaceae > JAADEQ01. The sequence continues at coordinate 1,397 of JANTGQ010000228.1, forward strand.
CAGCAAGTGGATTCCCCGGCATTGCCATAACAAAAGTGTTATCCATTAGACCAAATAGAGTCGGATGCCCAGGCTTTACATTTACTCCTGAAAATATCACATCCAATCCATTATGCTCAAATGCTTGTTTGGTAAAGTCTGCTTCTCCTTTGCTGATACCACCAGTGGTAATTGCAACATCATACTCTTTAAACTTCTCTATAAAACTTTTAGCATCTTCTAAACTATCTGGTACTACCCCTAAATATACAGAGTCAAATCCTAACTCTTTTAAATGCATCGCTATATTGATAGCATTAATATTATATATCTCCCCCTCACCTGCTTCTTCATGCGGTTCTTTAAGCTCATTCCCTGTAGAGGCTATAGCTATGGTGATCTTTTTATATACCCTGACCTCTGTAATACCCTGACTAGCCATCAGTGCAATTTTAGAAGCATTTAAAATATCCCCACGTTTAAGTATCAACTGCCCACTAGAGAGCTCTTCTCCTCTCTCTCTTACTGCATTACCTTTGGCAATATCTTTTTTTACACTCATAGTCTCATCTTGATAGTCACATATCTCTATTGGGGCTACAGTGTCACAACTAGCAGGCAGCTTAGCACCTGTCATTATCTTAAAACACTCTCCCTCTTGTAGGGGCAACTCCTTTTTATCTCCGGCAAATATAGTACCTTCAACTTTCATGATCTTATTTAGATCACTCCACTTAAAAGCAAAACCATCCATCGCAGAGTTATCAAACGGCGGTAAATCTCTTCTTGCATAGATATCTTCTGCCAAAACTCTACCAAGAGCTCTATCAATTGTAACACTCTCTACCTCTTGACTACCCTGCATAGCAGCCAAAGCACTCTCTAAAGCCTCTTCGTAACTAACCATCTCTTGCCTTTAACTTTTTTAAACATCTCAATTCTATTATGATAACACTCATTCGAACTTATGTTTAATGATTTTATCATAAATGTTTCATACTTTCTATAAATATTTAAACAATTTAATTGTTTTTTAAGCTCTACTCCCGTATAATTGCGCCCACACAAGGACAGTTGGGTGAGTTGGCTGAAACCACACCCCTGCTAAGGGTGCGTACTCTAACGGGTACCGAGGGTTCGAATCCCTCACTGTCCGCCACTAATCTACTCATTTTAAT
>JANTGQ010000229.1 GCA_024762845.1 Nitratifractor sp.
TTGAATTAGCTTTGGCTAGTCCAGCAAAAATCTGCCTTGATTATGAACAAAATTGCTACATCTAAATTTCAGACTATTAGTTGGTGCGGTGATAATACGAGCTTACTACTGTGTCGCATCTATTGCAATTCTATTGTCACAATTATGAGAAGAACTAATAAACTCTCTTGTTGTTAGATATTCTTCTAAATTACGTAGTATACATTTAACCAGTTTTATGCATTAAAATTGCTTGAAATCTGACAAGTACTCCATGTGTTTTGGGTATTTATGAAAAACTGTTTGCAAGTGTGGATTCACAATGATTAAGACGTGCCCCGATAGATGCATCCAAGTGCCCTACTCTTTTGGAAATATGTATTGCATAGAATCTATTTATTCTTTATTATTTAACTCAAAGTAGACATAAGTAGCATTATATTTGTTCATATTATGTTATAGTTATGCTAAAATTAATAAAAAACACTTCTGATAAATTAGATATGCTTTTTATCTTGTATTAATTATTATTTGTGTTTTAGTAAATATACCCATTGGGTTAAAAGTAAAGATAGGTATGGCAAAAAAGAAAAGAAGACACTTTATTAAGTTAAATAATAAACTAAAAGCATTGTTTGGTAATTTACCATTTGAAGAGGCAATTACAACACTCAGCGACGACCAACTACTAGGGCTTACTATGGAGTTGGGGGCTCAGTTAGAGAGTGTAAATCGTAATGATATTATTAAATATATTCGCAGAGTATGGAGTGAAGATGGTTTTACTACCCGAAAGATTATTGTTGATTATCTTGAAGATATTAGTAAATTATCAAAAAACAGCAAAGAAGACAAGGTCAATTTAATACTCTCTTATATAGAGGATGAAGAGCTAAGTTTTGATGAAAAAGAGGAGATTTTAGCAGCTTTTGTAGAGAAAAAAAGCTCTAAAATTACAGAGTCTAAAGTTAAAAGAAAGCTCTTTTATCTCCGTATGAGCAAAATACTCGACCAGTACTCACAACTGCTTAGCATTGAATTTGTAGGAAACAGCACAATCGAATTCTACTTTACTCACGATATTGAGCTTGGAGCAAAGAGTTTTCAGATTAACTGCTTGCATACAGTTGCACTTGATATTACAACATCAGAATTGATAAAAAAAGAGCTGCATGAAGTTATCGACTACCTTAAAGAGAAAAAAGAGCAAGCAGTTGTAGATAAAAGCAGAGAGATTGCTCTATTTGTAGAGAGTGCATTGGAGCTTCCATATCTTAATGAAAAGCTCTTGATCGATATAGTAAAGGGTATAAAAGAGCCAATAGAAAATCTGTACTACTCCCCTATTCCGCTCTCTGTTATAAAAAAGATAATCCACACAATTGATAATACTCTTAAGGTATCGAAAAGTGGAAGTGGTTTTCTTTTCTCTAAAGAGTATCTTTATGAGCTTAACGGAAAACCATTAGAGTACAATCTTTATTTAGAGTTTGATAAAAAAGATATATATGGTTCAATTTGGACTAATAAAATTTATACATTAGTTGAGCTCTTTGAAGAGAGCAATAGAGTAGAACTTAGTAGATTTGAACAAACAGTAGAGGAGTTAAGAGAGAGATTAATACAGCTGCTCCACCCTATTGAGTACAGTAATGAAGAGATAGAAGAAGAGGTTTATAAAATTGTTGCGCCTTTAGTAGCAGTAAATAGTAGCCTTACTATAAAAGAGAAAGCAATACGAAGGGCTCTTTACCATTTTAACGAAAAGATAAAACCACTTAAAGAGCAGAAAAAAAGAGAGATTTTGCTTGCTAAGACTATTAGAGATTTTAAAAAGCTCTACCCTACTGCCAGAAGCCTTAATAGAGAAATTATCTTTCATGTTGGTCCAACAAACAGTGGTAAAACATATAGTGCTCTGCAAGAGTTAAAGAGTGCAGCAAGTGGCTACTACCTTGCACCTTTGCGCCTTTTGGCACTAGAGGGGTACGAGAGCTTAATTAATAGCGGCGTTCCTGCATCGCTAATAACCGGCGAAGAGGAGATGATAGATGAAGAGTCTGCGCACATAAGCTCTACTATAGAGATGCTTAACCCCGATGTAGAGGTCGATGTATGTGTAATAGATGAGATTCAACTTATATCCGACCGCGACAGGGGATGGGCTTGGGCAAATGCACTAATAGGTGCGCCGGCAAAGAAAGTCTATCTTACCGGTTCTGCAGATGCTTTAGGTGTTGTCCAGGCTTTGTGTGACTATTTGGGCGAACCATTAAAAGTGGTTCAATTTGAACGTAAAAATCCACTACAGGTTTTAAGCAAAGCTACACCGATTAAAAAGATAGAGAAGAATACAGCAATCGTTACATTTTCGAGAAAAGAGGTATTGGCGCTTAAAAACCAATTGGCACCCTTTTTTAGTGTTTCGGTAGTATATGGTAACCTCTCTCCAGAGGTACGCCGACGTGAGGCAAAAAGGTTTAGAGAGGGAGAGAGCGATATTCTTATAGCAACCGATGCAATTGCTATGGGGCTTAACCTGCCAATTAAGACTATTCTCTTTGCAAGAGA
>JANTGQ010000230.1 GCA_024762845.1 Nitratifractor sp.
ATAAGCGGGTCTCCACCAGATGATACTGTGCCGTGTGTAATACCCACAACTTTGTAGATATCCCTACCAAGATTGACTCTCTCTCCCAACTTTAGTCCTGTCTTATCGCTTACTACCATTTCGTAGTGTTGCTCTTTTAGGGCTCTGCCTTTTATTAAATGTGTTTGGTTTATAGTGTTAAATTCACCAAGAGGGTCATAGCCAACGGCAACAACTTTTACCTCTCCATTTGGAGTTGGAAGTTGCATATTCTGAAACGTCAAAGCAGCAACTCTATCAACTCCATCAAGCACTTTTATACTGTACTTCAAATCGTTATGCAGTCGTGAAGCTTCGGCAAAGGGTCCTAGCGTATTTTGCTGTACTATCCATAAATCGGGCTTAATATCATCAATAAGAACCTCAGCTTCTACAACCATACCACGATAGACACCTATCATAATCAAAACAATACCCAAAAGCATACCCACACCCATAGAGGTTACAATAAATTTTACAAAAGAGTGGGCAATATCTTTTTGTGCCAAATTAATCATGGTTTATCTCTTCGCCCTCGCTAATTTGCACACCTTGTTTTGGTACTAAAATAGTCTCTTCTTTGTCTATTCCACTTACGGCTGCTTTTTTGCCGCTGTTGTAAATAATTTTTAACTCTTTAAATTTAGCTTTTTTATTGCGAACTACCCAAACGCCACTTTTGTTGCCCTGGTATACAATTATATCCGATGGAACAGTAAGGGCATTTTGCAGTTTTTGGGTCAAGATATTTACAGTTGCTTGCTCGTTTATATAAAATGGGATAGGAGTTTTATTAAATGTAACTTCTACTTCTCTCTCTAGTGTTACCGGGTCGCTGATTAGTTCTACTCTTTCTACAACTCCATTAAACATTTTATTGGAAGAGCGTAACTTAATTGTAGCTCTTTCTCCTTGTGATACTTTGCCTGCAAGCCTCTCGTCGATATAGGCTTTTATCCATACATCTTTTGGGTTGACTAATTTGTAGATGGCTCCATTTGGGTTTGCAATTTCGCCAATATTTGCATATTTAGCTACAATATAACCATTACTTGGAGCATAAATATTATAGAGAGCCAACTTTTTCTTTATAGCTTCTATATCCTCTTTGGCACTCTTTATCTGTAACTCTTGGGCTTTTATATTCTCTTTGGTGGAGGCAATAGAGTTTATAAATACTTTGTAGTTTACACTTAGACTGTCTACTTTACTCTGCCCATATACGCCCTTATTTTTTAAGAGTGTATAGTTTTTCAGATCTTTATATGCTAAATTTTTCTTAACTTTCAAACTTTTTAATTCGCTCTTAAGTGCATGCAAATTGGCAGTAGCCTTTTGTAAATTTATCTCTTTGTTTTTGAGAACATTTGGTAAATCAATGCTATCTAGTGTTGCTAAAAGTTCGCCTTTTTTAACAAAGTCGCCAACATCCACAGTTAAATGCAGCAATTTACTACTTACTTGAGGGGTGATGGTATAAATTTTTTTGGCACTTAGTGTACCAATTCCAAAAATTTTCTCTTGTATATCTTCTATTTTTGGGTGGAGTGTTTGAAAATGTTTTTTATCTATGTAAAAGTGTCTGTAAAGTAAAACCGAAAGTAGTAAAAGGAGTATTGCTCCTAGATATTTTATTAAATTGCTTCGCATTGTGTAATCCTTTTGGGTATTTTTTAAATCTGTAAAACTTCTCTTAAGAAAGAATTAATTTTAGACATTATATACTTACTTACTAGAAAGTAAGTTTAACTTGAAAGGTTTTTCTTGTCGAAAAAAGAGTTAATTATAAAAGTTGCTTCGAAACACTTTTCGGAGTATGGGTATGACAGGGCTTCTTTGGATGTTGTAGCAAAAGAGGTTGGGGTAACAAAACCTGCAATTTACTACCATTTTAAAGATAAATATGCCCTTTACGAAGCGGTGTTATGCAGTAAATTCAGTGCATTGTTAGAGCGGATGCAGAGTGTTTACGAGGTAGAAGAGCCAAAAGATGCATTACGAGCTTATGTAGAGACATTTGGAAACTTTTTACTTGAGCACCCATGTTTTGCAGCAATGTTTGCCAGAGAGCTTGCAGATGGCGCAAAGAATATTCCGCAAAGCTGTACGAAGAGTCTCTCTCAGATTTTAAAGCTCTTAAGCACTATCTTACTTAAAGGAGAAGAAGAGGGAGTTTTTGGAAAAGAGAATCCATTTATGATTCAGCTTATGATTGTGTCGACACTTATTAACTATAAGACGACAAAAAAACTAAGAGAAGGAGTAGTAATGAATCTTGCAGATATTAAAAATATCGATATCGAGTTAAAAGATATTATTGAAAACTTGGCAAATAAAATTGTAAAGGCTGTGCAATGTTAAGAAAGATTACTTTAGTTTCGTTTTTGGCTGCTTCGCTGCAAGCGGCAACTATGGGGCAACTGTTCAGTGGTGTAGAGGGTGAGTTTGCTGCCAAATCTGATGCAGTAACAGTAATGCAGGCAAAGAATGCGCAGGC
>JANTGQ010000231.1 GCA_024762845.1 Nitratifractor sp.
CTAATGGTAACAACTCTACGCAATTTTTTACAAGAGCGCAGAGTAAAGAGTGCAGTAGATAAGCCATTTCCAAAAAACTACGAAGAGATTTTAGTAAAAATACCCTATTTTCAAAGACTTTCTAGTGAAGAGCAAGAGAAGATAAAACGCTCTATTGTAAAGTTTATTGTAACAAAAGAGTTTACAGGTGTCAAGATAGAAGTAACAGACGAGATACGGGTAGTAGTGGCATTTTATGCGTGTTTGTTACTGCTAAAAATAGAGACTGACAACTGTTATGACAATCTATTGACAATTATTGTCTACCCTCATCATGTTGTTTACGATATGATAAGAGAGAGTGGAGGGGTGTACTCTAAAGAGCCTTTTTTACTAGCGGGGCAGTCGGCAAATGACACAGTTGTAATAAGCTGGAGCGATGCGAAAAAAGAGGCGTACCATATTGACAAAGAGAATGTAATTATTCATGAGTTTGCACATGAGATAGACTATTTAGATGGACAAGCAGATGGCATACCGCCTCTTAGCGAGAGTAAATATAGTGAATGGAGCAGGGTTCTTTATGAGAATTTTAACAAACTGCAAGCCAAAGCTATCGCAAACAGATATTGGGGTAAATATAAAATTTTAGGCTCATATGCAGCCACTAATGAAGCCGAATTTTTTGCAGTGGCAACAGAGCGCTTTTTTCAGACACCAAAAAGTTTAGAAAAACACTTTCCTGACCTCTACAAAGAGTTAAAAGATTTTTACAAAATAGACCCTGCTACTTTACTTGAACAACATGGAAAAGATGGTAAAATCTTATAAAAAAGGTAATAGATTGAGATACTTTCTTACTATTTTTATAATTTTGTATAATCTTCTTTTTGCAGCAGATATCAATAGAACAATAATAGATGCAGGTAGTGGTTTTTACAAAAAAATGTTATTTGATACTTCTAACGCAAAAGAGCAAAAGCCAGAATATATTTTAGAAAAGACACTTTTGAGTGCACTTATAAAAGAGAGTAACCAAACTGCATCAGTAGCTTCGCAAAATTATACGCTTCCTAAAAATAGTGGTGAATTTGAGAAACTGTTCCAAAAATATATTGATAATTTGGAAGCACTTGCTACTACACAAAAGCAGATAGATGATGCCAAAGAGAAGATAGAGACAATCGAGCAGCAAATTGCTAAATTAGATAGCAATAATAGCAGTGTCAATATTCTGCAACTGCAAGATGCCTTGCATCATAAAAAACTTGAGAGTTATCAAAAAATACTCTCTGTCTATACAGAGAATATGGAGAAAATCGAAAAGCTTATAAAGGGTTCGCTCTCAGAGATGCACTTTGACAGACTGAAGATTAAGAGTATTATTGAGCAAGACAAAAGAGCAATAGAAGCAATAAATCGTTCTATAAGCAAAGAGCAGATATCTCTTGAACAGGCAAAACTTTTAAATAACAGTGATGAGATAAAAAAGCATATAACAAGAGTTACCCAATATAAAGATACACAAAGGAAAATTCATAAAGATATTGCAGCATTAAAGTTTTTGCTCTTTGCAAATGCTCTGCAGAACAAAAGCTATAAAGCCTTTGAGATAGAAAAAGAGATTAAATCTGTACTAAAAGATATTGGAATTGATACATTTAATGTAGATCTCTTTAAAGGTTTGGAAAACAGTTATTTGGGACGGATAAAAACCTTTACAGGCAAGAGTAAAGAGGAGGTTAAGAGTATATCTTTAACTCTTTGGGAGTACCTTAACAAACCAATTTTTAGTATAAACAATACCCCAATAGATATCTTTAAATTAACAGTAACAATTTTAATTTTTATTATCAGTTTTTATTTTGGGGCGCTCTATAAAAAGAAAATCTTTCATCTTTCGGTAAACAAAGATACTTTTACAGAGTCTAGCAGAACGCTTTTGGCAAATTTGGGTTACTATTTTATACTCTTAATTTCATTCTTTATTGCGCTGAATTTTTTGGGTATTCAACTCTCCTCTATTGCGATGGTTGCTGGGGCTCTCTCTGTAGGTATTGGTTTTGGTTTGCAAAATATAGTCTCTAACCTTGTGTCGGGTCTGATTTTAATGTTTGAGCGAAGTGTAAAGATAGGCGACTATGTGCAAATAAGCGATGATTTACGAGGCTATATTACCGATATAAAGATGCGCTCTACAACTATTAAAACTAATGATAATATTGATGTAATTATCCCAAACCAGCAATTTATCCAAAATAATGTAATCAACTGGACAATGAATGACAAAATCCGCCGTTTTGCCATACCGTTTGGAGTAGCCTATGGTACTGAGCCGCAAAAAGTTATAGATGTAGTTAAAAAAGCTGTCCAAGAGAGCAGTTATGGAGATGTCATTAATACAAAAGATAAACATACAAGAGTTATTATGACCGAAATGGGTGATAGCAGTGTTAATTTTGAACTCTTTGTCTGGATTGGTGGGAATGAGATGAAGTTCCCTAAAAGAACACAATCGAGATTTTT